>JAHDVN010000394.1 GCA_023384635.1 Thermoanaerobaculia bacterium | reverse complement strand
CATCGTCTGCCCCAGGCGCAGCTTCGCGGCCTCGAGCTCGACCGCGGCGAGGCGCTTGCGGGCGGGCTGTACGAGGATGTCGAGGACGTCCTGGACGAGCGTCCACTCGACGTTCGTGCCGGAGCCTTGGTCCGGCGTGCGGCGGAAGGCGTGGAGCCCCGGATTCGCAATCCGCGTCGCCTGCGCGTAGTCGGCGCGGGCGATGCCCAGCTCCTCGATCTCGGCGAGCAGCTCGCGGTTGCGCAGCAGGGCGATCTGGGCAGCGGAGCGGTCGTCGAGCGGATCGGCGAGCAGGCGCGCGGCGGCCAGCTCGGCCGCGTCCTCTTCGCCCTCCGTGCGAGCCCATGCCGGCTCGGCGCCGGACCTTGCGGCGACGGTCTCGGCGACGCTGTCGAACGTCGGCCGGGGATCGACCGAGGCGCAGCCGGCGAAGAGCAGAAGGCCGAGGGGGGCGAGGGCGGCGCGGGTCATGGCGTGCCTTGCTCCTTCTCGACCGGGACGAGCGCCATCCCGCACTTGGGGCAGGCTCCGGGCTCGGTGGAGCGCACCTCGGGGTGCATCGGGCAGGTGTAGGCGACCGCCTGCGACTCCGCGCGGGGTGCCGAGTCGTGATGCTCGTGTCCAGATGGCGCCGCCTCGGGCGAGTCCGGGGTCGCCGCGGCGCGCGGCGGTGCGTACGGCGGACGGGGAGATTCGGCGGCGGCAGGGTTCGCCGGATTCTGGGCGCGACCCGCCGTCGGCGGCGGGGAGGCGCTGCATCCAGCGAGCAGCAGCAGCAACGACAGGGCGGAAACAGGAATGCTCGGCACGGGAGGCCTCCTCGAGTCAGAGTGCGCGGCAACCCCACCGGTCACGGCCGGCAGGGCACGGAGACACCAGTCGCCACGCCCTACGAGGGCGCGGCGACGCTCCGTCTCAAACTCGAAGCGGCAGGACGAACGCGGGGGGCGGAGCGTGCGGCGGCGAGGCCGCCACCAGCCAAGGGGGAGCCGGCGTGAGCCTGGCCAGGTCGAGCGCGGGGGCGCGCGTGGCGAACGCGCTGGCGGCGGCGAGCAGGCTCGCTCCGCGATGCGCCTCCGGTGCTCGCGCCTCGAGCGTCCCCGGCGGGAGCCGGGGGTCGCCGGAGCAGCAGCAGTCGCGGCTCCAGGCCCCGTCCGGGCTCGGCTGTGCCGGCGCTTCGACCGACTCGTGGCACTCGCCGGCCGATTCGGTCGCGTGCGTTGCCCGCGGCATGGGCATCTCGCAGATACAGAAGCCGAGCGCCAGCGCCGCGATCGCCGCGAGGGCGGTCGTTGCCGCGAGGCGGCGGACGGTGGGCGAAGCGGCGAACAGGCTCATGCCGGCGCAGAGTCTGAGCCCGGGGGCGCGGCTTGTCAATTCGAGGTCATTCGCATGCTCCGCGCCCCTTCGTCGAGCTTGAGGCGGCGGCAAGGTCGGCCGCGAGAAAAGGATGGCTCTCAAGTAGGCCTCTAGCGCTGCTCGAGTCTCTCGAGGATGGTTCTCATCTGGTCGATCTCGGTTTGCTGGGACGAAACGATCGACTTACAGAGTTGAGCGATTTCTACATCTTGGATGGCAGCCTCGCTGCACATCAGGATTGCGCCGGCATGATGGGGGATCATGGACTTGAGGAACTGCCGGTCGGAGATGGCGACTTGGCCACGAAGGCCGAACCAGAAGCCGGCCAGCGCCAGGATCGAGACCCCGACAATCGCGAGGGTCAACTTCTTGTTCGGATACATGCCGCCCATGATGGCGAGCTCGACAATGGCCATCGCCGCCGCCATCAAGCCCGCCATGTAGAGCTGGTTGTTGTTCGGGAGGGCGTTCTCGACGGCGTTCACCATGGCGTACATCAGGACGTACATGGCGGCGAACGAGGCGAGAATCATGGCCGCGAATCGAAGGTAGTGACTTCTTCCTTCCTCGTGACCGTTCCGCGATTCGCTTGCCCCGTGTTCTGAATGTTTCATGGCAGCCCCCTCCCGGTCGCAGGCCCATGCTCGAGCGCGCCCGCGTTCAGATGTCGATCAAGCAAGGCGCACGCCAAGATCCGCATTTCCGGGCTCAGGGACGTGCAACTCGAGCTCGAGCCGGGATCTCCGTCGGGGCCTCGATGCGAAAGGCGCGCAGGCGCAGGGCGTTGACGATGACCGACACCGAGCTGAGGCTCATCGCTGCCGCCGCCAGCATCGGCGACAGCAGCCAGCCGGTGAACGGATAGAGCAGCCCCGCCGCGATGGGAACGCCGGCGGCGTTGTAGGCGAAGGCCCAGAAGAGGTTCTGGCGGATGTTGCGCATCGTGGCGCGCGAGAGCTTGCGCGCGCGCACGATGCCGGTCAGGTCGCCGCGCACCAGGGTGACGCCAGCGCTCTCCATCGCGACGTCCGTCCCGGTGCCCATGGCGATGCCGACCTCGGCACGGGCCAGCGCCGGGGCGTCGTTGATCCCGTCCCCGGCCATCGCGACCAGTCGACCCTCGCCCTGGAGGCGCTCGACTTCACGCACCTTCTGGTCGGGCAGAACCTCGGCGATGACCTCGGCGATCCCGAGCCGGCGAGCCACCGCGTCGGCCGTCTTGCGGCTGTCGCCGGTCAGCATGACGACGCGGACGCCCTCGCTGGCGAGGGCGCGCAGCGCCTCGCCGGTCGTCGCCTTGATCGGGTCGGCGACGCCGAGAATCCCGGCGAGCCGACCGTCGATCGCGACGTACATCACGGTCTGGGCCTCGCTCCGGAGCTGCTCCGCGACCTCGGCGAGCGGCCCGACATCGACCCCCTGGGCCTGCATCAGCGCCAGGTTGCCGAGGGCGACTCGTCGGTCCTCGACCCGCCCCGCGACTCCCTTGCCGGTCACCGACTCGAAGTCGGCGACGGCTGGCGTCTCGAGGCCGCGCTCCGCGGCGCCCGCCAGAATCGCCGCGGCGAGCGGATGCTCACTCCCGCGCTCGATCGCCGCCGCCGAGCGCAGTAGAGAGGGCTCGTCGAAGCCCGCCGCAGTGCGCACCGTGACCAGCCGCGGCTTGCCCTCGGTGAGCGTGCCGGTCTTGTCGACGACCAGCGTGTCGATCTTGCGCAGCAGCTCGATCGACTCGGCGTTGCGGAACAAGACCCCCATCGACGCCGCCTTGCCGGTCGCCACCATGATCGACATCGGCGTCGCCAGGCCGAGCGCGCAGGGGCAGGCGATGAT
>JAHDVN010000393.1 GCA_023384635.1 Thermoanaerobaculia bacterium | reverse complement strand
CGGCCACGAGCGAGGTGCCGATGAGCAGGAGGAAGGAGAGGGCGAGGATCTTGACCGTCGGGTGGCGCTCGACGAAGGCGGAGATGCTCCCGGCGGCGAGCATCATGACCAGGACGGCGACGATCACCGCCGCCACCATGACCGGGATCTGCCGCACCATGCCGACCGCGGTGATTACCGAGTCGAGAGAGAAGACGAGGTCGAGGAGCAGGATCTGGACGATGACGCCGGCGAAGCTCGCGGCGACCTTCGCCGAGGTCCTTCCGGAGACACCCTCCAGCTTCTCGTGGATCTCGTAGGTGCTCTTGGCGATCAGGAAGAGCCCCCCGGCGAAGAGAATGAGGTCGCGGCCGGAGAGGTCGAAGCCGGCGATCGCGGCGAGCGGGTCGGTCAGCCGCACCATCCAGGCGAGCGAGAGCAGCAGCAGGATGCGGGTGATCATCGCCAGCGCCAGGCCGGTGGTGCGGGCCCGCGGCTGCTCCGCGAGCGGGAGCTTCGCGGCCAGGATCGAGATGAAGATGATGTTGTCGATGCCGAGGACGATCTCGAGCGCCGTCAAGGTGGTGAAGGCGATCCAGATCTGGGGGTCGGTGAGCCAGTCCATCGCGGCCTCCTGCCGGGCGCCGGAGGCCCGAAGGGGTAAGCGTACGACGCCGTGAGCCGGGGCGAAACGTAGGGATTTCCGTCGGTCGCGTCGGGAAATCCCACGACGCCGGCCCGGCAGCCGCTGCGTCGCCGTCCCGTCTCCTGGTTCTTAAACACTGGATTGAAGACATTTACATCGGTGCTTCCGCGCCGCCCGGGAGCGGCACCGGGCTTGCTAGATGGACAGTTGCGTGGCACAGCTCTGCGCGGAAGGAAGGGAGGGCCGATGACCGACTGGACGAATCCCGTGACGTTCCCGATCAACGTCGTCAACCTCGCGCTGGGGGTGGCAACCGTGGGGCTCTGCGGGGTCTACGCCTGGGCGATCTTGGCCGACTGGATCTCTCACCTGCGCCGCCACTGAGCGGTCACGACGCTCTTCCTCTCGGGCGCCTCCGTCCGCCTCCGGTCCAGCAACCGGCGCCGGGCGGAGGCGCCCATCGTCGTTTCAGCGCACGATCTCGTACTTGCGCAGCTTGTCGTAGAGGGTCGAGCGGTCGATCCCGAGGGCTGCGGCCGCCCGCGTGACGTTGCCTCCCGTGCGCGCGAGAGCGGCAGTGATGGCACGCTTCTCGAGCTCGGCCAAGTTGAGGTCGTCGCCGCGCACGAGGGTCTCCCGGCTCTCCGGGCGGCGCAGGAAGGCGAGGTCCGCCTCGTCGATTCTCGCGCCCCGGCAGGTCACCACCGCCCGCTCGATGGCGTTCTCCAGCTCGCGCACGTTGCCAGGCCAGTCGTGGTCGAGCAGGGCCGCGAGGGCCCCCTCGCTGAACCCCTCGAGCTCCTTGCCGAGCTCCTCGGTCAGGCGGTCGAGGAACGCCTGGGCGAGCAGCGGCACGTCCTCCGTCCGCTCGCGCAGCGGCGGCAACTGGATGGTGATGACGTTGAGCCGGTAGAAGAGGTCCTCCCGGAAGCGCTCGCCGCGGATCTCCTCCTCGAGGTCGCGGTGGGTGGCGGCAACCACCCGCACGTCGACCGGCAGCTCCTCGCTGCCGCCGACCCGGAAGAAGCGGCGCAGCTGCAGCACCCGCAGGAGGTCGACCTGGAGCTTGGGCGAGATGTCGCCGATCTCGTCGAGGAAGAGGGTGCCGCCGTCGGCGAGCTCGAACTTCCCCTTGCGGCGCTCGGTGGCGCCCGTGAAGGCGCCGCGCTCGTGGCCGAACAGCTCCGACTCGAGCAGCGTCTCGGCCAGCGCGCCGCAGGCCACCCCGACGAAGGGCCGGCTCGCCCGCTTGCCCGAGAAGTGGAGGGCCCGCGCCACCAGCTCCTTGCCGGTGCCGCTCTCGCCCCGAATCAGGACCGTCGAGCGCAGGTCGGCCACCTCCCGGATCAGGTCGAAGACGGCCAGCATCCGCGGGCTCTTCGAGATGAGGTCGTGGAAGTGGTACTGGCGGGAGAGTTTCTTGCGCAGGATCAGGTTCTCGCGCTGCAGCTTGCGCAGCTCCAGCGAGCGCGCCACGAGGCGGGAGATCTCCTGGGGATGGCACGGCTTGACGAGGTACTCCTGGGCTCCGTCCTTCATCGCGGCGACGGCCGTCTCGACGGTGGCGTAGGCGGTGATCACCACGATCGAGGCCTCGGGCTGCAGGCGGCGGACCTCGCGCAGCGTGTCGAGGCCGTCGTACTCGCCCGGCATCTTGAGGTCGATGAAGAAGATCGCGTAGTCGCGCGCGTGCGCCATGGCGAGCGCCTCGGCGCCGGAGGAGGCGGTGTCGACGGTGTAGCCGTCCTCGCGCAGCCAGGCGGCGACCGACTCGGTCACCACCTCCTCGTCGTCGACCACCAGGATCGGCCAGCGGCTGTTCATCGCGGTCCCTCCGGCGCGGCGGCGGGCGCCCGGCTCTCCGCCGTCGGCCGCTCGCGGACCGGGAGGGTGACGCGGAAAGTCGCGCCGGCCTCCGGCACGCTCTCCACCTCGACCTCCCCGCCGTGGGCGTGCACGATGCCGTAGACGACCGGGAGCCCCAGGCCCACCCCCTTGCCTTCCTCCTTGGTGGTGAAGAACGGCTGGAAGATGTGGGCGAGCTGCTCGGCGGTCATCCCTTCGCCGTTGTCGGCCACCTCGATCACCGCCGTCTCCGGGGCGGCGCCGCGGCGCGTGCGCACCGTCACCATCGGCGCGAGGCCGCGCCGGCTGGCATGGGCGGCTTCGGCGCCGTTGAGCACGAGGTTGGTGATCACCTGCTGGATCTGCGAGCCGTCGCAGTAGATCGGCGGCAGCTCGGGGTCGAGCTCCGTCCGGCCCTCCACCCCCATCAACCGCAGCTTGTGGCCGACCAGCGAGAGGGTCGCCTGCACGACGCCGTTGAGGTCGATCTCGGCACGGTGCGGCGGCCGGTGCCGCGAGAAGGAGAGGAGGTCGGCGACGATGCGGCCGACCCGGGTCGTCTCCTGCTCGATCCGCTCGAGATAGCGGCGAAACTCGCCGATCCGCGGCCTGGGGACCCCCTCGTCGGTGAGAATCCGCTGCAGCAGGGTCGAGAGGTTGAGCACACCGGAGATGGGGTTGTTGATCTCGTGCGCGACGCTCGCCGAGAGCTGCCCGAGAGAGGC
>JAHDVN010000392.1 GCA_023384635.1 Thermoanaerobaculia bacterium | reverse complement strand
GACGGCGAGCGCGCCGCGGTGGTGCGCGGTGTGGTCGGCGAGCGCCAGCGCCGCGGTGAAGAGCGGGCCGGAGAGGAACGGGTTCTCGCGCATCGGGGCGGCGAGGGCGGCGTCGCCCGCGGCGCCGAACCGATCGCGGGCGGCGGCGAAGGCCCGCGCGACCCAGGCGCGGGCATCGGCCAGGCTCGCGACCGCGTTCGCCTTCGCGCCGCGCCCCTCGAAGTCGCTGTCGAACCCCTGCTCTCCGAAGCAGCCCTCGACGAACCAGTCGACGGTGTCGGCGACGTGGGCCACCTGCTGCACTGCGGTCATCGCCCCTTCCGTGGGGGCGAAGGCGGCGTCGGCCTCGTCGAGGCAGCCGGTGGTGCGGGCGAAGTAGCGCTCGATGTCGGTGAGCTCCTGCAGGACCTGTCCGGTGTTCATCTCGGTCTCCCTTCGGTCGGCTGGGGCGTCTCGCCCCCGTTTCGATGCGGCGGCGAGTCTGTCACCGGCAGGCGTGTTGCGGAAGGCGCGCGGTGGCGGCCCGGAGGCTCAGGCGGGGTCGGCGGGGCCGGCCTGGTCGAGGGGCAGGGAACGCCGGCCGGCGAGACCGCCGAGCCAGCCGGCGGCGCGGGCGACGGCGACGCGCAGGTCGTCGAAGAGGGTGTAGAAGACCGGCACCACCAGGAGGGTGAGCAGCGTGGCGGTGGTCATGCCGCCGACCAGGGTGAGGCCGAAGCTGGTGTAGGAGAGGCCGATCGAGGTCGCGCCCCCGGCGAGCAGCGGCGCCATGCCGCAGACGGTGGTCAGCGCCGTCATCATGATCGGGCGGAAGCGGCGGCTGGCGGCGAGCGAGAGCGCCTCGGCGCGGCCGTGCCCGGCGTCGCGCAGGCGGTGGACGTAGTCGATCAGCACGATCCCGTTATTCACCACCACCCCCACCAGCAGCACGATCCCGACCACTCCGAGGAAGTCGATGTCGAGGCCGGCGAGCACGTGCGCCCAGGCGACGCCGAGGAAGGCGAGCGGCATGGTGGTGACGATCGAGAGCGGCAGCACGAAGCTCTCGAAGAGGAAGGCCATGAGCAGGTAGATCAGGAGCACCGAGAAGAGGAGGGCGGAGAGCAGGGCCAGGAGGTCCTCGTCGGCGCCGCCGGGACGCCGCACGTCGCGGGTGATCCCCTCCGGCAGGTCGAGGCCGGCGACCAGCGCCGCGAGCCGCTCGCGCGTCTCCTTCTGCCCCTCCTCGGCGAGCTCGACCGCCACCGTGCGCGAGGTGCGGCGCCCGCTGCGGAAGATCTGCTGCGAGGTGGGCAGCCAGCGGACGTCGGTGAGCGATCCGAGGGCGGCGCGGCCGCCGTCGCCGGTCGGGACCTCGAAGTCGGTGAGATCGCGCAGGCTGGCGCGGTCCTCCTCCGCGAAGCGGACCCGCACGGGGATCTGGCGCCCGCCGAGGCTGGCGCGCGGCAGCGCCTGGCCGCGGAGCGCGTAGCCGACCACGCCGGCGACCACGCGCGGGCTCACCCCCTGGGCGCGGGCCCGCTCGCGCTCGACCACCAGCGCCAGCTCCTCCATCGGGCGGTCCGCCCCCTTCTTGACCCCCAGCACGCCGGGGACGGAGACGAGCAGCGCCTCGAGATCGGCGCCGACGCGCTCGAGCTCGCCGGCGTCGTCGCCGAAGAGCTCGAGGGCGAACTCCCCCTTGGCGAGCTTCTCGTCGTCGCCCTGCTCGCCGGTGAGCAGGCGCGTCCCGGCCTTGCGCGGCAGGGCGGCGAGGACCCGCTGTGTCACCTCGCTCGGCTTCAGCTCGTTGGTGCGCGGGGTGTTGAACCAGCCCTCGAGACGGCCGAAGGCGGTGCGGTGGAAGAGGAAGTAGCCGGCGAGGTCGAGCTCCTCCTGCAGGCCGGCGATCGTCTCCTCGCAGGCGAGGAAGTACGCCTCGGTCTCCCGGAAGGTGGTGTCGGTCGGCAGCTCGACCGCGATCTCGAAGCCGCCCCGCTCCTCCTCCTGGATGCCCACGAACTCGACCCGCTGCTGGAAGACGGCGAGGGTGGCGCCGAAGGCGAGGAGCAGCACCAGAAGAGTCTCCGGACGGCGCCGGAGCGCGACGCCGAGCAGCCTCCCGTAGGCGCGGTTCAGGCGTCCGAAGCTCGCCTCGTAACCGGTGCCGAGGACGCCGTTCAGGCGCTCGTGCAGGCGGCGCAGCGGTCCCCGGGGGGCGTCGTTGCCGCCGTTGGCCGGCAGCGTCACGTAGACCGCGAGCGGAATCAGGAGCAGGGCCACGACGAGCGACGCGACGAGCGCCACCGAGATCGGCACCGAGAGCCGGAGGAGGACGAACTGCGCCTCCCCCTCGACCAGCGAGGCGGGGAGGAAGACGATCACCGTGGTCAGCGTCGCCATCACGATCGCCAGCGCGATCTGGCTGGCGCCGCGGACGCACGCCTCCCGCCGCGGCAAGCCGTCGCGATGGAGGCGGAAGATGTTCTCGGCCACCACCACGGAGTTGTCCACCAGGAGGCCGACCGAGATCATCAACGCGAGCAGCGAGATGATGTTCAGGGTCTCGCCCGAGAGGAACATCACGGTGAGGGCGACGAGGAGCGAGATCGGGATCGAGAGGGTGATGATGAGGGTCATGCGCAGGCGGCGGAGGAAGAAGAAGAGGACCGCTACCGCGAAGAGAGCGCCGATCTCGCCGCTGCGCACGAGGGTGGAGAGCGACTCCAGGATCACCTTCCGCTGGCTGAAGAGCTCCAGCGTCTCGATCGAGGAGAGGCGGGGGTTCCGGCGGATCCGCTCGACCGCCTCCTCCACCCGGCGAGTGACGTCCAGGGTGTTGGCGTCCCCCTCCTTGCGCACCACGATCGCCACCGCCGGCCGGCTCATCGCGCGCACCCGGAACTTCACCTCCGGCAGGTCGTAGCGGACGGTGGCGATGTCGCCGAGGCGGACGGTGGGGGAGACCGGCCGCTCGCGCAGGGCCTCGAGGTCCGGGTAGGTGGCCGAGGAGCGGAGCAGCAGCTTGCGGTCGCCGGCGCGCACCTGGCCGCTCGCCATCGTGAAGTTGTCGCGCCCCAGCTCCCCGGCGAGGCGCCAGATGTCGAGGCCCGCCGCCGCCGTCCGCTCGCGGTCGAGCTCGATGAGGATCTCCTTCTCGACCAGGCCGTCCGTGTCGACCGCGGCCACGCCGTCGATGCGCTCGAGCGGCAGCACGACCTCGTTCTC
>JAHDVN010000391.1:2631-3217 GCA_023384635.1 Thermoanaerobaculia bacterium | reverse complement strand
GTTCGCGCGCCTCGGCGCCGCCGCGCTCGCGCGCGCCGCCGATCCGCTGGATCGGCTGGGCGGGGAACGCGCCCGCTGGGTGAGCGTCGAGCGGCGCGGCGGCCCGCTGTCGCCCACCGAGCAGTGGATCGTCGAGCAGCTCCGCCATCCCTCGGAGCTGCGGGCGCTGCTGGACCGATCCCCGGTGCCGCGCGCCGACCTGCTCCGCGCGGCCGCCGACCTCGCGGCGGGCGGCTCCATCCGGCCCGTGGACGGGCCTGCCTCGGAGCCCGACGCCGACGGGGCCGACCTCGCCGGGGAGACGCTGCAGCGGCTGCGGCTCCGGATCGCGACCTTCCTCCAGGAGCAGCCCCTCGACGAGGACCTCGAGTCGCAGCGCTCCCGCGTCGGCAAGCTGCTCGCCAGCCGGGGCTCGCTCGACCACTACGAGCTGCTCGGCCTCGGCCCGTTCGCCTCGGCCGACGACGTCCAGCGGGGCTACGAGGAGACGGCCCGGCTCGTGCATCCGCTGCGCGCGGCCGAGCTCGGGCTCGAGGAGTCCGCCGGAGCGCTCGGGGAGCTCTTCGATCAGGTGACGACCGCGTAC
>JAHDVN010000391.1:0-2621 GCA_023384635.1 Thermoanaerobaculia bacterium | reverse complement strand
GGGGGGCGCTCGCTGACCCGCGCCCCCCCGCCCCCCCCCCGCCCGCCGCCGGCGCGCCCCGGCGAGAGTACGACCGGCAGCACGGCCTGGGCCTCGAGGCGCTCTCCGTCGAGCCCCGGGAAGGGGCGCGCCGCGAGGAGCGCCGGGAGATCGCCCGCGACTATTTCGAGCGGGCGCTGGCCTACGAGGCGCGCGACGAGATCCACTTCGCGATCGAGATGCTCTCGCTCGCCACCACCGCGGATCCGACCCGCTCGCAGTACTTCCTGCACCTGGGCCGCCTCCAGGCCCGCAACCCGATCTGGCTGCGGCGCGCCGCGTCGAGCTACCTGCGCGGCATCGAGCTGTCGCCCCGCGAGATCGGCCCCCGGCTCGAGCTCGCCGCCATCCTCGAGAAGCTGGGGGAGCTGCCACGGGCCCGCGTCCAGTACCACACGGTGCTGCGGATCGACTCCACCCAGGCCCAGGCCCTCGACCGGCTGAAGCGTCTGGAGGAGCAGCTCGAGGACGCCGGCCGCGCGAACGCCGGCCTGCTGGGCCGCATCTTCCGCAAGAGCTGACCCGACCGCGAGTGGAGTAGACTCGCGCGCGGGGCGGAGGCCCCCGGGCGTTCGCCCGTCCGGCTCGCCGGGCGGGAGGAAAGTCCGAGCTCCGACGGGCAGCAGGCTCGCCAACGGCGAGGCGCGGCGACGCGACGGAAAGTGCAACAGAGAGCAGACCGCCCGGCCCTCCGGGGTCGGGCAAGGGTGAAAGGGTGCGGTAAGAGCGCACCGCCCGGCCGGCGACGGACCGGGGCACGGCAAACCCCCTGCGGAGCAAGACCGAATAGGGGAGCGGATCGAGGGTCGCCCGTCCCGAGGTCCCGGGCCCGCGAGGGCCCGGACGCCGCTTCCGGGTAGGTTGCTGGAGGGCGCCGGCAACGGCGTCCGAAGAGGAATGAACGCCCCCTCGCGAGAGGGACAGAACTCGGCTTACGGGTGCCTCCGCCCTCTCTTCCCCCCGCTCGCTGGCCCCCGCCGGTCCTTCCGGGTGACCGCGTGGGCGTCGCCGCGCTCTCCGGACCGGTCGACCCGGCGGCGCTCGAGGCGGGCCTCGCCGAGCTCGCCGCGCTCGGCTTCGAGCCGGTCCCGGCGCGCAACCTCTGGCGGCGGGAGGGCCTCTTCGCCGGCACCGACCGGGAGCGGTTGGAGGGCTTCCACGAGCTCCTCGCCGACCGCTCGCTGCGCGCCGTCTTCTTCGCGCGGGGCGGGCACGGCCTGTTGCGCCTCCTGCCCGCCATCGACTGGTCGCTGCTGGCGCGCGAGCCGCGCGCCCTCGTCGGCTACTCCGACCTCACGCCGCTGCTGGATCTCGTCGTGACCCGCCTCGGCATCGTCGCCTTCCACGGCCCGATGGTGGCGGTCGACCTCGCTCGCGGCCTCGCGCCGGAGGAGCGGCTCTCGCTCCTCGACGCCCTGGCGGGACGGGAGCGGCTCGCCTGGTCCGGAGAGGAGTGCTGGCACGAGGGGGTGGCCCGCGGGGTCCTCCGCGGCGGCTGCCTGAGCCTCCTGGCGGCGGCGCTCGGCGGTCCCTTCGCCACCTCCTTCGCCGACCAGATCCTCTTCTGGGAAGAGGTCGGCGAGCCCGCCTACCGGCTCGACCGTCTGTTGACCCAGCTGTACCTGTCCGGTACGCTGGTCGGTCTCCGCGGGATGGCGATCGGAAGAGTCGTGGCGAGCGACGGCGACACCGGCTGGCGGTCGGCTCCGGGCCTCGGCGGGACCGACCCCGCACCGTTCGGCGGGAACCAGCCGCCGACCCTCTGGGGCATCTCCTCGGGACACACCGCGCCGAACCTGACCCTCCCTCTCGGGGCCCTCGTCGAGCTCGACGCCGGGCGCCGCGAGATCCTCCGAGCCGACACGAGCGAGGCACGATGAACAGACCGGTCTTCAAGACGACCTCCAAGCGCTCCACCGCCGCCGGGCAGACCTTCGACCTCGCCGCCGGACTGTCGATCTTCGAGGAGGGGGAGATCGGAACCGAGATGTACATCGTCCACGAGGGGCGGGTGGAGATCGTCAAGCGGTTCGGCGACGAGGAGCGACAGCTCGCGGTGCTGGAGAAGGGAGACTTCTTCGGCGAGATGGCGCTGCTCGAGGATCTGCCCCGCAACGCGGGGGCGCGGAGCCTCACCGAGGTCAAGCTGGTGACGATCAACGGCTCGACCTTCGACCAGATGCTGCGCACCAACCCGGAGATCGCGGTGCGCATGATGCGGAAGCTCTCGCGCCGGCTGCGGGAGACGGACCGCCTGCTGCAGGCCGCCCTCGGGCGGCCGGGCGCGACCGGGCTCCTCGAGCTGCCGTCGCCGGATGCCCCGGTCGAGCGGCCGTCCGGCCCGCAGCGCCTCGTCCACGACCGCTCGGGCATGGAGTTCCACCTCTCCCGCGGGGCGGAGACGCTCGTCGGACGCCGGGACCCGGTGACCGGCATCCACCCCGACGTCGACCTGGGGCCGGTCGACGGCCAGCGCTCGATCAGCCGCCGCCACGCGAAGATCCTCCGGCAGGGGGAGCGCTTCTTCGTCGCCGAGGAGATCGGCACCATGAACGGCACCTTCCTCAACGGCCGCCGCATCG
>JAHDVN010000006.1:26348-29342 GCA_023384635.1 Thermoanaerobaculia bacterium | reverse complement strand
GGCGACCTTGATCGCGAAGCCCTGGATCCGCTCGCCGGCCGGCCGGTCGACACCGAGCGGCGAGTGCGGGAGGTCGCGAACGTGGATCGGGATCTCGACCACCGCGTCGGGCAGCCCGCTCGCGCCGCTCTCGACCGTCACCTCGTCGTGGCCGTTCTCCCATTCGAAGTTGAGCGCGAGCTCGGAGGTGTTGCCGAGCGCGTCGGTGGCGGTGGCGGTGAGGCGGGCCACGGTGAGGCCGAGCGGGATCTCGACCGGGAAGGCGAAGTCGCCGTTGCCGTCGGCGGGGCCGTCGCCGAGGTAGACCTTCCCCTCGCCGTGGCTGTCGGGCATCCCCTCGCCGACGAAGACCTCGACGACGCAGTCCGGAGGGGCCGTGCCCGAGACGTTGAACGCGTCGGGCACGCCGGGGATCTGGGCCCAGGAGACGCCGGTGAGGACGGGGGTGTTGAGCACGGTGTTCGGGCCGAGGTCGAGGTCGTCCGGGTCGTTGACGGGAGGCGAGCAACTCCCGCTCAGGCCGATCCCTTTGCCGCCGTTGCTCCAGATTGCGTTGGCGGTGATCCGGTTCCGCTCGCTCGGCATGCGGAGCTGGTAGAACTGGCCGCAGAGGCCGGCGAGACCCGAGCCGCAGCCGCCGGTGTTGCCGGTGGTCGTGAGCGCCGCCGGCTGCGGGCCGGTGACCGCGAGGCGCAGCGTGGCGGCGCCGCCCCACTCCTGGTAGTCGAGACGCAGCGCGTGGCTCCCCGCCGCGAGGTGCTTGACCGCGGGTGGCGGGGCGCCGGGCCCGGGCCAGTCGATCAGGGTCTCGTCCAGCACGAAGAGGCGGCCGTGGTCGTCCAGGTTCGGCAGCGAGAAGGTGTAGTCGCCCTCCTGGGCCACCGTGATCCTCCCGGTGAGGCGCAGCCCGATGTGCTCGGTGAACGGGTGGCCTCCCGAGTCGTAGAAGACGGCGCCGCCGCGCTGACGCAGGAACGAGCAGCCCTCGTCGGTGAGGTCGATCGGGTCCACGACCACGACGAGATCGGGCGTGAGCCCGTCGAACTCGGGGTAGCCTCCGTTGTTGCCGTCCTCGACGTAGACCCCGTCAGCTGCGCCGGCCGTGATCCGGTTGCCGGGGCCGATCTGGTTGTCGTGGGCGCCCTCCACGAGCTTCACGCCGTAGCAGTGGCGTGGCAGAGCGCTGCCGTCCAGGTCGAGGCCGATCCAGTTGCACTCGAGGACGTTGCCCGAGCTCGCCGTGCCCTGGATCCAGAGGCTCCCGCTCAGCCCGCAGGGGGGAAAGCGAGTGAAGGCCAGCCCCCGGACCAGATTCCCCGCGGAGCGCACGTAGAGCATCCCGCCGTTCGCGAGGGCCTCGCCGTCGATGCGGATGTCGGGCTGGCAGTCGCCGCCGAGGTCGCCGTCGATCGCGGTCCCGTTCTCCCAGAGATCCGGAAGCGGTGTCGCGAGGTGGATCGTCCCGCCGGCGAGGCCGGCGTCGAAGCCGATCGTCGACGGCCCGCCGTCGGCGTTGGCGAGGTCGAGCGCCTCGCGCAGCGTGCCGGGGCCGCTGTCGGCGAGCGAGGTGACGGTGTAGGCGCCACCCTGTGCGAGCGCCGCCGCCGGGGCGAGAGCGAGGAACAGGGCGAGGGCGTGGCGGCAGAGCGCTGCCGTCCTGGATGGGGACATGGCGACCTCCAGCGGGTGGGCGAGGAACCCGTAGCGGACGAGGGGGGGCGTGGTGCCGTCCCTCCACGGGACCCAGGGGCGAACGGTTCGCCGGTGGGGTGGTACCTACCCTTGTACGCCGGTTGCCCCGGCCCTCCAAGAGGTTGCTTCGGGAGGGGGGAAGAGGACTAGACTTGTCGAATATCCGAGAGAAGGCCGCCAGCGTCCCGCCGCTCGCGGGACAGCGCGCGAAGCCGCGGCGCGAGCCGCGGGAGCGGCCGGAGCGCGGGGCGGCGGGCGCCCCGGATCCGCCTCAGGCCCGGTCCCAGTCGCGGAAGAAGAGGGCCTGGCGGTGGATCGCTGCGGTCTTCGCCTCGAGCGCGGCGAGCTGGTCGGCGTTCAGGGGCGTGAACTCCCGCGCGATCGCCACGTTCTCCTCGAGCTGGGCGATCGTGTCGCAGCCGACGATGGCGGTGGAGACCGGTAGCGAGTAGACGTAGGCGAACGCCTCGCGGATGCCGATCGTGCCGGGGCGGGTCGAGCCGTAGCGGTCGCCATCGCGCGGCTGCCAGCTGTCGAGGATGCGGCCGCGCGCCGGGATCTTCATGGCGACGATCCCGAGCTGCTGCTCCAGCGCGAGCGGCAGCAGGTGCTCGATGAAGCTCAGGTGGTGGCGATCGGCGGCGTTGACCGCGAGCAGGATGGTGTCGAAGGCGAAGCGGTGCAGGCCCTCGGCCAGCACGTGCGGGTCGGCGTGGCCGGTGATGCCGACGAAGCGCACGAGCCCCTGCTCGCGCGCCTTCACCAGCGCCTCGATCGCGCCGCCGGGAGCGAAGATCCGCTCGATGTCGCTGGCGTTGCGCACGTTGTGAAGCTGCCAGAGATCCAGCCGGTCGGTCTGGAGCTGCCGGAGGCTCTCCTCGAGCAGCCGCATCGAGCCGTCGTAGCCGCGGTCGTGGGTCTTCGAGGCGAGGAAGACCTCGTTGCGGCGTCGCTTCATCACCTGCCCGATGTACTTCTGGCTCCACTGCGCGTCGCCGCCGTAGCGCGCCGCGGTGTCGAGGTAGTTGACGCCGAGGTCGAGCGCCCGCTCGACGAGCGCGATCGCCTCCTGCTCGCGGTCCGGCTGCTCGATCGTCGCCTGCCCGCCGAGCGAGAAGAGGCCGACCTGGTAGCCGGTCCTCCCGAGGTTGCGGGTCGGCATCGCCAGGTGGGTGCGCGGGTTGTAGGGCGCGGCCGGTGCGGCGGCGCTCGCACCGACAGGCGCCGCGGGCGGCGGCGTGGTCTCGGCAGGAGCGGTCGACTTGGCCGCGGCCACGCGCCCGAGCCCGAAGCCGGCGACCG
>JAHDVN010000006.1:0-26338 GCA_023384635.1 Thermoanaerobaculia bacterium | reverse complement strand
CCCCGCGGGCGCCGGCGGCGCCCCGCCCGGAGCGGGCCCCTGGCCCCCGCCCCCCCCCCCTCCCCCTAGCCCGGCGCCCCCGCCGATGCCGGTGGAGACGACCTCCCGGCGGGAGAGTGGGTTGCGCTTCTCGTCGGGTCGGTCGGACATGGTGTTCCTCCTCGAAATCCGGTGACAGTTTACTTATATCGGGACCGAGCCGGGAGCTCTCGGGGTCCGAGGGGATATAAGTAAACTGTCACCGCATTTCAGATGAAGCCGACGGCGCGGTAGCGGGCGATCTTCTCCGGGACCGTCTCCTCCCAGTAGGTACGGAAGTCGAAGCGGGAGTAGTCGTGGGTGGGCGCCGGGCCGGTGTCGACGAGCAGGCAGCGGCACTCGCCGTTCCGCTCGAGCACGAAGACGTTGTTCGGGCTGATCGAGGTCTTGGTCTCCGGCCGGCGCGCGAAGAGCTCGAGGAGTCCGGCGGCGAAGCGCTCGACCGCGGCGCGGGCCCGCTCGTGGCGGGGCGAGCCGGGGGGACCGAGCTCGTCGTAGAGGACCGCCAGCGAGACCCCCGCGAGCCGCTCCTTGACCACGAACCGGCCCTCGGGATCGGCCGCGAGGACGGCGGGGACGGGCACCCCCTCGCCCGCGAAGAGCTCCGTGAGCGCGCACTCCTGCCGCACGTGGTCGCGGCTGTAGGGGCGGGGCTTGGCGAGCTTGAGCACCGCGTCGTCCCGCTCGGCGAAGTCGAAGACCACGCCGTTCTCCCCCTCGCCGAGCTTCGGCAACTTCACCGAACAGGGCGTCCCCGCAAGGTCGACCGGGACCGTCCCCTCGACACGGTCGAGGCCGGAGAGGACGTGCCCCGCCTCGTTGTCGAGGTAGAGCTCGCGGAGCTCCCCGGCCAGGGCCTCCACGTAGCCCGCCGAGCCGAAGGCGAGAGCGCTCTCCGCGACGCTGTCGCGCAGGAAGAGGCCGCGCATCCCGGCGGCGTGCAGCGTCGCGACGAGCTCGGCGATCCCCCCCGCGCGCGGCGCGAAGAGGAGCTCGAAGAGGCGCGTCTCGCGGCCCGAGAGCTCCTGGAAGCCGCAGCGCGCGCAGACCTCGACCTGGACCGCGGGGAGCCGCACCGGCGAGCCGCCGACCTCGATCTCGTGCGGCACCGTGCGGGAGGTGAGGACCCCCTCCTCGCAGCGCGGACAGACCTTGAGGGTGAAGGTCGAGGCAACCCCGCGCGCGGCGAGGGTGCTCACCGGGCCTCCTCCGCGGCCGCTGCCGGAGCCGCTGCGGCGGCCGCCGCCGGGTGCCGCCCGTGGTGGACGGCGTCGAGCTCGTGGAGCCGCTCGGCCAGGGCCACCGCGATGTTCCGGAGCAGCTTGTACGGGGCGGCGAGCTGGGCGTCGAGCAGCTCGTCGAACTTCTGGCGGTCGACCTCGATCAGCCGGCAGGGGGTGGTCGCCACCGCGGTCATCGAGCGCGGCACGCGCAGCAGGAAGGCCATCTCGCCGAGCACCGCGCCGCGGCCGAGCGGGCGGCCGACCGGCTCGCCGAGCGGCCCGCGGCGCAGCTGGATCTCGCCCTCGAGCACGAGGTAGAAGTTCTCGCCGATCGCCCCCTCCCGGAGGATCGTCTCCTCGGCGTCGAACTCCACGGTGCGCGCCGCCTGCAGCAGCAGGAAGACCTCCGAGGGCTTGAGGCCGCGGAAGATCCCGAACTCCTTCGCCTCGTCGCGGTCCGACTGCGTCACCTCCTTGGGCACCAGCCACTGCAGGTAGCCGGTGCGCTGGTACTTGCGGATGCGGTCCGGCAGCACCTCGTTCCAGTACTTCTCGAAAGTGAAGTCGTCGTAACTCTTCTTGAGCGTGGTGCCGGGGTCGATGAGCACGAAGCGGGCGGGGTCGCGGAAGCGGCCCGCCTCGGTGAGGACGTAGACGTTGTTCGGGCTGATCGAGACCTGGCAGTCGGGCCGCTCGCGGAAGAGCGCGAGCAGCCGCTCGAGGAAGGCGCGGAGCCCCTCGAGGATCAGCCCCTGGGTGCGCACCGTGAGGGTCGAGAAGCGCAGGTAGAGGCTGGTGATCGACTCCCCCTCGACGTACTCCTTGACCGCGAAGCGCCCGAGCGGGTCCATGGCGAGGATCCGCGGCACCGCCACCTCGCGCGACAGGAAGAAGTCGGTGGTCATCTGCTCCTCGAGCAGCCGCTCGCGGCAGACCGCCTGGAGCTTGGCCACCTTGAGGCAGAGCGGCCCGGGGTCCGGAGGGAGCGGCAGCGAGCAGCCACGCAGGTGATAGACGATGCCGCGGTCGCCCTCGCCCAAGGGAGGCAGCGCCACCGCGAAGCGGGCGCCGCCGTAGTCGACCGCCGCCTCGGTGGCCCCGGCGGAGGCGGCCTGGTGGAGGTCGTGGAAGAGGCGGACCGCCTCCTCCTCGAGCCCCGGCTGTCGCACGGCGGTGCGCGTCACGTCCTCTCCCATGGCTCAGGCCTCCCCGCGGCCGGCCGCGGCCGGTCCGCGCTCGAAGATCACCAGCGTCTGTCCGATCTGGATCCGGCTCCCTGGCACGAGGGGCGCCTTCTCCACCCGCACGCCGTCGAGCCACACGCCGTTGGCCGAGCGCAGGTCCTCCACCGCCCAGCCCTGGCGTTCGGGGCGCAGCGCGGCGTGGAACCGCGAGGCCTCCGGGTCGGCGAGCACGAGGTCGTTGCGCTCCGCGCGGCCGATCAGGAGCGCCTTCTCGCCGAGCGCGACCTCGCGCCGGGGGCGGCCCGGCTCGTGCACCGCGAGGTGCGCCGGCTCGCGCTCGGCCGGGAACTCGAGCTCGGCGAGCGACCCGCGCTCGGCGAGCCAGCCGAGCAGGAAGACCGCCGCCGCGAGGAGCGGGAAGACGCCGAGCCAGGCGAAGAGCTCGCGGGCGTCGGCGCGGCCGGTCGAGACCAGCAGGTAGACGATCCCGATCGCGGCGAGGCCGGAGAGGCGGCTCCCGAAGCTGGTGGTCGACTTCGCGCGCCCCTGGATGCGGGCGTCGGCGTAGCGGTTTACGATGGCGTCGATCCCCACCGCCTCGGCCGCCTGGCCGGCGCCCACCAGGCCGCCGACCACGCAGGCGAGCGTCACCGTCCCCACCAGGTTCAGGCCGAAGAAGGAGAGCGAGACCGCGACCAGCGCCAGCGCGGTGAGCAGGAAGGTCGAGCGGTAGGCGAAGAAGAGCGGGATCACGAGCGCGGTGACCAGCACCTTGCCCGCCGACTGCGCCGACTCGAAGTAGCCGTAGGCGGCCAGCCCCCCGGCGAGCGAGGCGAGGTAGGCGACCGAGAGCACCGAGAAGGAGCCGCGCGCCACCGCCACCAGCGAGCGGCCGAGGAGCAGCAGCCGGAGCGGCGGGCTCGCCCAGGTGTAGCGGAGCCCCTCGCGCTGGCGCACCCAGTAGGAGGCCTTCCGCTCGGCGCGGTAGTCGATCACCGACTCGCCGGGCAGGCGCAGGGCGGAGACGAAGAGCGCCGAGAGCGCGAAGAAGAACGGCGCCGCGACCACCGCCACCGCGCTCCCGAACAGACCCGCCGCGAGGCTCGCGAGGCCGTAGCCGCCGATGTTCGAAGCGTGGTTGGCGGCGTCGAGGAGCGACAGGACCTTCGTCCCCTCGCGCGCCGGGTAGCTCACCTTCACCACCTTGTCGACCGCCGGCTTGAAGAAGAGGAAGACGAAGTCGCCGAGGAAGGAGAGGACGAGGTAGACCGGGTAGGGGGCGCCGCCGAGCACCGCCGCCACCAGCCCGGCGGCGAGCGCGGTGCGCGCGAGGTCCGAGGCGAGCAGCGAGGTGCGGATCCGCAGCCGGTCGATGACCGGCCCCGAGACCGCGTTGATGAGGATCTCGCAGACGTAGCGCGAGACCAGCACCAGGCCGGCGATCATCGGGTCCTTGCTCTTGGCGGCGACGAGGAGCACCGCGAGCACGCGCAGGAAGCCGTCGCCGAGGCGGGTGGCGACGCGGCTGGCGACGAGGAGCAGGAGGTCGCGCCGCGGGGCCGGCGAGCCGGGGGGCTCGGGAGCGGGGGGCGCGGGGCGCGCGGCGCGCATCGGGGGGTTGCCGCTCGCGGCTCCGGGGCCTCGAACGGGGTCTCCCTCGGCCGCGGCGGATGTGAGGAGATCGTAGCAGGGCGGCCGCCCCTTGACTCGGCCCACCGGCGTCCTACCATGAACCCGGCGCCGCCCGCGGAAGGGCGGCCTCGAATCGACCGGAGGAGACGACGATGAGGTCCTGGGCCGTGATCGCACTCACCCTGCTGCTCGCCCTGCCGGCGCTCGCCTGCGCCCGGCAGGAGCCGCCGCCGCCGTCGCCGTCGCCGGCGCCCGCGGTAGAGGCGCCGGCGCCGCAGGCCGCCCCGGCGGAGAGCCGGACCGCGCTGGCGGAGGTCGTGCCGGGCTGGCCCGACTACCCCGGCGCCGTGCTGGTCGTCACCGAGGAGAAGGGCCCCGGCGACGGCTGGAGCCACAGCTGGAAGCGGAAGGTGAAAGCGAACGCCCCCTGGCAGGAGGTGCGCCAGTTCTACGCCGACCGCATCGCCACCGACGGCTGGCAGGTGCAGAAGCTCGAGGAGAAGCCGGGCGAGATCGAGTGGGAGCTCGTCAAGGGCGCTTCCTGGGCGAACGTGGAGATCGACGACAAGGGGTTCGGCACGGTCGAGATCGAGGTCGAGCGGAGGGACCGCTGATGCGCGGGGGGGGCGTGACGGCGCTCGCCCTCGCAGGTCTCCTCGTCGCCGCCTGCAGCCCCGCGCCGCCGGTGGCCGAGGAGGCGGCCGCCACGCCGGTGCCGGAACCGACCCCGGTCGCCACGCCGCCGCCGCCGCTGGTTCCGAGCGGCACGATCGTCGCCTTCTACGGCACCGCGGTGCCCCCGGGCTGGGTGCTCTGCGACGGGCGCATGACGGCGGGCGGCCAGCTCACGCCCGACCTGCGCAACCGCTTCGTCCTCGGCCTCGACCCGGCGACCGGCGCGGTCGGCGAGCTCGGCGGCGCCGCGACGCACTCGCACCGCGGCCGCACGAGCAAGCCGCGGGAGGACGACGAGAGCCTCGAGGAGGGCAAGGACGAGCACGCCGCCAACGACGGCCACACCCACGACGTCACCGTCGACGCCTCCTCCCACCTGCCGCCGTACGTGAAGCTGGTCTACATCATGAAAGAGTGAATCCGGTGACAGTTTACTTATTGCCCCACGGTGCGCCGGCGGGTCGAGGGGCTGGTTTCAATAAGTAAACTGTCACCGGATTGGGTGTCGGGGCGGGCGCTCAGAAGGCGCGGCCGATGAAGAGGTAGGCGGCGCTCGTGCCGCCGTCGCCGGCGCCGTAGCCGAGGTAGACGGGGCCGAGCGGCGAGTCGATGCCGACGAAGAGCGAGCCGTGGAGCTGGGCGCTGGCGGTGTCGATCGCGTCGCTGGTGAGCCAGGCGCCGCCGTACTCGAGCGAACCCCCGAGGTAGATCGGGCTCTTGATCGCGCCGAGGTCGAGCTCGAGCAGCCGGTGGAGGTAGAGGACGCGGCCGAGGCCGTAGAAGCGGCCGGCCAGGCGCTCGGAGCCGAGGCCCGAGAGGCTCAGGAAGCCGCCGAGGGTGAACGGCTGGGCGAAGGCGGTGTCGTCCTCGGTGAAGGCACCGGTTGAGAGGCCGGCGAGGAGGCTGCCGCGGCGGGTCGGGAAGGCGTGGAGGAAGCGCAGCTCGGCGCGGCCGAGGTTCTCGTCGGCGCCGAGGGCCTCGAGGTTGTGGAGGTAGGAGATGCTGCCGCCGCCGCCGCGGCGCGGGAAGCTGGCGTTGTCGAGCGTGTCCCAGCCCAGGCGCAGCGCCGGACCGGAGGCGACGTAGTCGAGGTCCCGGAGCCCGTCGCCGCCGGCGCGCAGGTCGTAGCGGCCCTCCTCGTAGCGCAGGCCGAGGCGGATCTCGCCCCACGCGCCGAGGGCGCTGCCGAAATCGAGCGCGCCGCCGTAGGCGGACTGGCGGGTGTCGATCGCGGACTCCGACCCGGCGAGGAAGAGGGCCGGGTCGCGACGCGCCTCGAGGCGGGCCGCGGCGAAGAACCGGCGCCGCCCCCCGACCGGCTGGTAGAGCTCGGTGCGCGCGAGCTGGTTCTCGCCGAGCTGGAGCTCGGTCACCCACTCGCCGCCGCTCCGGGTGATCTCGAACTTGTTGAGCCGGAAGCGGAAATTGAACGCCGTCGAGCCCTCCACGTCGTCCTGGAGGGTGATGCCGAGGCGGACGTAGTCCGGCCCCCAGCTGCGCCGCCGGGCGTCGATCTCGAGCACGGCGCCGCGGGCGTCCCTCTCGAGGAGGCGGTAGCCGACCCGCTCCCAGAGGTCGAGGCCGTAGAGCCGTTGCAGGTCGGTGCGCAGGAGGCCGAGATCGAGGGGCTTTCCCGCCTCCGTGTCGAGCAGGCTGCGCAGGAAGCTCTCGTCGAGCGCGGAGTCCTGCCGCACCCGGATCTCGCGCACCACCGGCAGCGAGCGGTCGGGAATCCGCCGCGCCGTGCGGTAGCGCGCCCACTCCTCCTCGGAGAGCGCGTAGCGGGCCAGCCGGGCGCGGACCGCCTCGGCACGCGCCGCCGCCTCGCCGCGCGGGATGATCGCGGCCGCCGAGGTGAAGCTGGCGGCGGTGAACTCGTGCAGGTCGGGGACGATCGCGACGTCGTCCGGCCCGAGCGAAGCGAGGTCGGCGTTCGTCTGCCGGCGCATCAGGCCGGTGAGCATCTGGTCGTTGACGGCGTAGGCCGAGCCGAGCGCCGCGACCGGGGCGAGGTTGGCGCTGATGTCGACGGCGATGATCACCTCGGCGCCCAGCTCGCGGGCCACCTGCACCGGCAGGTTGATGGCGATGCCGCCGTCGACGAGCAGCCGGCCGTCGATCTCCACCGGGGCGAAGACGATCGGCACCGACATCGAGGCGCGCATCGCCCGGACGAGGTCGCCGCGCTCGAGGACGACCGCCTCGGTGGTGGCGAGGTCGGTGGCGATAGCGCGGTAGGGGACGACGAGCTCGTCGAACTCCTCGACGTCGGCCACCTGCAGGGTGAGCGCGCGCAGCACCTGCTCGAGCTTCTGGCCCTGGATGATGCCGAGCGGCAGCTTGATCTTCGTTCCCTGGAGGCCGACCCGGGCGCGCAGGGCGTAGAGCTCGTCGAGCTGCTTGCGCCGGTAGTCGAGCAGGTCGCGCTGCGAGCGGTCCGTGAGCGCGTCGTTCCAGTCGAGGCTGGTGAGGGTCTCGATCATCTCGGCCGGCGTGAGGCCCGCGGCGTAGAGGCCGCCGACGATCGAGCCCATGCTCGTTCCCGTCACGACGTCGACGGGGACGCGCATCTCCTCGAGCACCTTGAGGACGCCGACGTGGGCCGCGCCGCGCGCGCCGCCCCCGGAGAGGACGACGCCGATGCGCGGCCGGTCGGGAGCGGCCGCGGCGGGCTCGTCGCCCCGGGCGAGGCCGGGGGCGGCGAGGAGGGCGGTAGCGAGGAGGGGGGCTGCGGCGTGGCGGAACATGCGGGATCCTCCGGATGCGGGCACGCGTGTCGAGGACGGGTCGGGGGCGGGCAGACGGCGGGTGGCAGGGAGAGCGCTCAGCCCCCGGCCGCCGCGGCACTCTCCTCGTCGCCCTCCTCGTCGTCGGCGGTCACCACCTGCCATTCGTCGAAGACCGTCCATCCGAGCTTCTTCGCTCCCTCGCCGAACCGCTCCGAGGCGATGCCGACGATCCAGAGCTCGCGCACCGTGGCCGGCTCCCCGCGATAGGTGGCGGCGAACTCGGCCATCCCTCGGGCGACCTCCTCGGTCCAGAAGAGCGCATCGGCGGCGAGCGCCGCCACGAGCCTGCCGTCGGCGGTGCGCGCGACCGGCAGCTCGGTGCCGGCGAGGATCTCGGCGAGCGGCCGCGTGGCCAGGTGGTGCCGGGCGAGCAGGATCGTGGACTGGAAGAGCTGCTGTCCCTCCTCCTTCGACGCGAGGTCGATGCCACGGGCGATCAGCCGCTCCCGCCCGGCGACCGCTCTCATCTCGTCGAGGGTCGCGAGGAGGCCGGTCTGCTGCGTGAGGGTGAGGTAGGGGTTGTCCTCGAAGGCGCGGGCGGTCTCCTCGGAGAGCCCGGCGGCCAGCAGCTGCTGGCGGTTGCGCAGCCGCAGCTCCCAGGGATCGGTCTCCCAGACGAGCTGCATCGTCTTGCGGATCTCCCTCGCTCCCGGGATCACCGGGATCCCGACGAACTTCATGCCGAACCTCGTCAGGCCCTCGACGCGCGCGTAGCTCCGGATCGCCCGGCGCAGCACCTCGTTGTCGGTGGACGGGTCCACTCCGAGGGCGGCGTACCAGCGCCGCTCGGCGCCGGTGATCCGGAGGTAGTCGAGAGCCTCCTTCTTCGCGAGCTCCTTCAGCTTCTCCTCGCGCTCCTCGCTCGCCGCCCGCTGCTCCGCCGCGAGCGCCGCGGCGGCTTCGGGGTCGGCCGCCGCAGCGGCCTCGCTCTCCGCCCTGGCGGCCTGCTTCTGCTCGTGCTCCTCCTTCGCCTCCCGGAGGTCGACGTACGCCTCCTTGAGCTGGAACCCGGTCCTCCGGAAGAGGCGGCCGACCGCCGAGGGAAGGCCCTTGACCGTCTCCACCGGGCTGGCGACGAAGGCCATCACGGTCTCGACCGAGCCGAGCGCGGAGTCCTTCACCGCGTCGAGGAAGACCTCGGACTTCGACACGCTCTCGAGCTCGAGGAGCGCCGCGATCTCGCGCCCCCGCAGGGCCACGCTGGCGGCGCCGCGGGCCCGGAAGCTGCCGAATCGGCTCTCCACGACGTAGGTGTTGAACGCACCGTCGTTGTCGGCCTCGGGCGCGACGCGCCACTCCTCGCCGCTCGACTGGGCGGGGGACAGGTACCTTGCCGCCGGCACCCTGCCCGCCTGCTCGAACGCCTCCGCCCGGGCGGGCGGCGGCGCGACCGCCACCCACGTCCCGAGCAGGGCCGCGCACGCGAGCGCGGTCCGGAGCGAGTCTCGATTCGCCACTCTCATGATCTCTCCGTGGGCAGGGACGCGGGCCGGTCGGCGGCCGCGGGATCCTCTCTTCGCGTGCATCGACAGGAGTTCGGCTCGCCGGTGCCCGCGCCGCGCTCGATCCCGACCCGCCCCGTGCTCCGCCGCCTGCGGCATCCGGTCGCCCGGGTCGAGCCGCGAGGGGTTCTCATCCCGGCAGAGGAGAGTACCACCTCGGCAGATGCCCACTCGGCCACAAATGCCTATTCTGAGCGGGCGGAGCGGGCCTCCGTGGCGCCTGTCCGTGGCGTGCCGGCGCGGTGCCTCCGCTCGTAGACGACCTCGCCGCCGACGATCGTGAGGTCGACCTCGGCGGTGCGGATCTCCTCTTCGGGGACGGCGAGGATGTCGCGGGAGAGGACGGCGATGTCGGCGAGCCTGCCGGGGGCGAGGCTGCCCTTCTCCTCTTCCTCGAAGCCGGCGTAGGCGCCGGCCCAGGTGTAGGAGCGCAGCGCCTCCAGCCGCGTCATCCGCTGCTCGGGGAGGAAGACGGAGCCGTCGGCGGTTCTCCTCGTCACCGAGGCGCGGAAGCTCGCGAGCGGGTCGACCGGCTCGACCGGGGCGTCGGTGCCGTTGGCGATGATCGCGCCCGAGTCGAGGAGCGCCCGCCAGGCGTAGGCGCCGGCCTTCGTGCGCGCGGCGCCGAGGCGTGGCACGACGAACGGGGCGTCCGACGTCGCGTGGATCCCCTGCATGGCGGCGATCACCCCGAGCTGCGCGAAGCGCGGGATGTCGGCCGGGTCGAGGTGCTGGGCGTGCTCGATCCGCCAGCGCCAGTCGCGCCGCTCGGGATGCGCGGCGAACGTCGCCTCGTAGAGGTCGAGCGCCTCGCGGTTGGCGCGGTCGCCGATCGCGTGGACGCAAAGCTGCAGGCCGTGCGCGGCGGCGATCCGCGCCGTCTCCGCGAGGTCGGCGAGCGGGTAGGTGACGAGGCCGGTGCTCGTGGGCAGGTCGGAGTAGGGCGCGAGCAGCCACGCGCCGCGCGAGCCGAGCGCCCCGTCGAGCCAGCGCTTGATGGCGCGCACCGTGAGCCGGCCGCCGCCGTAGCCGACCAGCCGGTACTTGCCCGCCTCCGCGGCGAGCCGCTCGTTCGGCTCGTCGAGCATCACCCAGAGCCGCACCTTGAGCCGGCCCTCGTCGGCGTAGCGGCGGAGGCGGTCGACGGTGGCGAAGGAGGCGCCGGCGTCGTGGAAGGTGGTGATGCCGTGGGCGAGGAGCTCGGCCTGGGCGAGCTCGAAGACCCGGAGCTCCTCGGCCTCGACCGCCGCCGGTCCCCGCTTCGCGCGGTCGGCCGCGATCGCCCGCTGCACCAGCTCCTCGGCCGACTCGCGGAGCAGCCCCGTGGGGTTCCCCGCCGCGTCGCGCAGGATCTCGCCGCCGGGCGGGTCGGGGGTCGCGGCGTCGATGCCGGCGCGCGCCAGTGCCAGGGCGTTGGCGAACCCCGCGTGGCCGCTGGCGTGGACGAGGAGGACCGGGTGCTTCGGAGACGCGCGGCTGAGCGCGGCGTGGACGGGAAAGCCCTCGACCGCGGGCGACGGCGGCGCGCTCCACTTCTCCTGGTGCCAGCCGCGGCCGAGGATCCACTCCCCCTCCGGGGTCGCGGCCGCCGCCTCGGCCACCCGCGCCACGATCTCCTCCCAGCTCTGCGCCGAGGCGAGCGCGAGCTGCAGGTGGGCGCGGCCGAGGCCGTGGAGGTGGGCGTGGCTGTCGACGAAGCCGGGGATCGCCAGGCGGCCGGCGAGGTCGACGACGCGGGTCGCCGGCCCGATGCGGGGGGCGATCTCCGCGGCGCTCCCGGTGGCGAGCGCGCGGCCGCCGGCCACCGCGAGCGCCTCCGCCGCCGGCCGGGCGGGGTCGAGGGTCACGATCCGCCCGCCGGAGAGGACGAGGTCGGCGGCGGGTGGCGGCGCCGCGAGGGGGGCGGCGGGCGGGGAGAGCAGCAGGGCGGCGGCGAGCAGGGCGGTCTGCATGGCGGTCTCCGGGAGGGGTTGGCCTGGCCCCGATCCTACCGGCTGCCGGAGGGCTGCGGCCTCGGCCGGCGAGGGGTAAGCTAGTGGCCAGATTCCATTGCTGTCCCACCCGCCGCGCGAGATCGCGGGGCGCGGCGGGCACGACCGAGAGGAGGTGCGGCATGGCCGCGAGGATCCGGGTCGTCGACCATTTCCACGCCACGCTCCGCGACGAGCCGGGAGCCGCCTACCGGCTGCTCGACGCGCTCGCCCGCAACGGCGTCAACCTCCTCGCCTTCACCGCGGTGCCGGTGGGGGCGGATCTCACCCAGCTCGGCCTCTTCCCCGAGGACTCCGAGCTCTTCCGGCGCACCGTCGCCGCGGCGGGGCTCGAAGTGAGCGGGCCCGACCGGGTGCTCCTGGTGCAGGGGGACGACGAGCTCGGCACCGCGGCGGGGATCCACCAGCGGCTCGACGACGCCCACGTGATCCCGTTCGCCACCACCGGCGTCACCGACGGGCGCGGCGGCTTCGGCTACCTCGTCTACGTGCGCAGCCAGGACTTCCAGCGCGCCGCCGACGCGCTGGGCCTGTAGCCCGCGGGGCCGCTACTCGCCGCCGCGCACCGCGCGCGGCGAGATCCCCATCCCGTCCGGCTCCTTGCCGGCGTGGAGCTCGCCCGTCTTGGCGAAGCTCGCGAGGTCGACGACCGAGATCAGGTCGGCGTTCGAGTGGGCGACGTAGGCGCGCGCGCCGTCCGGCGTGACGACGATCCCGATCGGCACCGAGCTCGACCCGAACTGGTCGCCGAAGAGGCGCCCCTCGGTCGTGGTGACGGCGGCCGGGAGCGGGACGCGCCGGGCGAGCGTGCGGGTGGCCGTCTCGAAGACCGCGATGTCGCCGCTCCTGGCGCAGGTCACGAGCACGTGCTTGCCGTCCGGTGTCGCCACCGCGCGGATCGGGAAGGCGGGGGCCGAGAGGTTCGCGAGCGGTTCGAGGGTGCGGACGTCGAGGACCGTGACGGTGTCGGCGGCGCGGTTCGTGACCCAGAGCTGGGCGCCGTCCGGGGTCACCGCGATCCCTTCGGCCCCCTCGCCGGTCTTCACCTCGGCGAGGCGCTCGCCCGAGGCGAGGTCGAACGCGGTCACCGAGCCGGAGCCGATGTTGGCGACGAAGGCGCGGCTCCCGTCCGGGGTGGCCGCGACCATGTGGGAGACCTCGGCGCCGGTGACGAGGGCGCGCTCGACCAGGCCCTTTTCGACGTCCACGACCAGCAGCGCCTTGTCCGCCTCGGCGGTGACAAGCGCCCGTCGCCCGTCGGCGAGCCATTGGATCCCGTGCGGGCGGCCGTAGGGGGCGAGCTGGATCGTCTTCAGGACCTTCGCGCCGGGCACGTCGAGCAGGGTGAGGGCGCTGCCCGGCCGGCCGCGCACGCCGTAGGCGCCGACGAGGGCCCGCGCGCCGTCGGGCGAGATCGCCACCTCGTGCGGCCCCTCGGGGGTCGGCAGCGTGGCGCGCACGGCGCCGGTCGCGAGGTCCACGAGCGAGACGGTGGCCTCGGACTTGTTGGCGACGACCAGCGTCGCGGCGCCCGCCGGCAGCGCGGCGAGGAGGAGCAGGGCGGTCAGGGCGGCGGCGGATCGGGGCATGGCGGGTCTCCTCGGAGGCGTGGTCTGAGGGCCGATTCTAGGGAAGCGGAGCGGCCCGGGGCGGGGCGCGCTCAGAGCGGCTCGTCGCCGGGGGGCTCCTCGTCCGGCAGCAGGCGCTCGCCGGTGTCCTCGTACTCCTCGTCGTCGTCCCCCTCGTCGTAGAGCGCCCCCGCGTCCTCGCTCTCCTCCTCCTCCGCCTCTCCGGGCCCCGGCCCGACCAGCGTCTCGACCGGGTAGCGGCGGCGGAACTCCTCGGCGGCGAGCGCGAAGGAGCCCTCGGGCTCGTTCTCCACCTCGGCCGCGAATGCCCCGGCGAGCTCGTCGAGGCCGTAGTCGTTGCCGAACTCGATGAGCTCGAGGACGCGCCCCTGGCGGGAGTCGAAGAGGACGACCGGCAGCCGCTCCTGCGCCCCGGCGGCGGCGAGGAGGGCGCGGGTCGACGGGTCGTGCGGGTCGAGCAGGCCGAGGTAGGCGGTGAGGTAGCGCATCTCCTGCTCGCCCGTCTGCTCCTCGGTGAGCGAGTCGAGGAGGTCGGCGTCGTCGAGCCAGACGCTCCAGGCGAAGAACGCCACCGCCCCCGGCGGCAGGCGGACGACGCCGGCGGCGAGGTCGAGGCCGAGGTCGGCGTCGGCCAGGAAGCGCCGCCAGGTGAGGTCGGGCTCGAAGAGCACGAGGCAGATCTCGGGTCCGATCTCCGGGTCGACGACCGCCGGGGCGAGCAGCGCGCCGCGCTGTCCCGCGAGCTCCGGAGGGAAGGGTGGGAGCGCGACGAGCTCGGGCTCGTTCGCCATCGTCCTCAGCCCTCCTGCTCGGCCATCGTCCCCGCCGAGCGCAGGTAGAGGGCGAGCACGGCAAGGCCGACCACGAGGTGGGCCGCGAGCACGAACCAGACGAAGCCGGGGTTGCCGGCGTCGGCGAAGCGCCCGTAGAGCGGGGTGTAGATCACGCCGCTGAAGGCGCCCACGCCCACCGCGAGGAAGTTGGTGCCGGTGTAGAGGCCCGCCTTCTCCTTCGGGGCGAGCCGCGCGATGTACTCCTGGATCCGCGGCGAGGCGATCATCTCGCCCACCGCGAAGAGGAGGATGCCGAGGAAGACGAGCCCCACGTGACCCGCGGCGGCGGCGCCGAGCACCACGAAGCCGAGGGCGGCGAGCAGGAGGCCGGCGGAGAAGGCGGGGATCGGCCGGAAGCGCTCGACCACGCGCGAGACCGCGATCTGCACGATCATGATGATGTAGCCGGTGTGCGAGATCGTCTCGCCGAGGATGCGGCGCGTGCCCCCCTCCTCGTGCGAGAGGAAGTCGGCCACCGGCGCGCCGAGCACGCCGCGCATCACCCGGTAGAGCTCGGCGGTGTCGAGGCTGCGGTCGACGTAGAGGGCGCAGAGGTTGAAGAAGGCCCAGAAGGGGATCCAGAAGACGACGCCGAGCATCAGCAGGAAGCCGGCGAAGCGCCGGTCGGAGAGCGCCTCGCGGATCTCGGCGAGCTTCTCGCCGAACCCCTTCTGCTCCAGCTCGCGTTCGGGCTCCCGGTAGAAGAGCACGGTGACCACCAGCATCAGGCCGATCGCCGCGGCGGCGGCGTAGAAGGCGTAGTCCCAGGAGATGGCGCGCAGCCGGCCGGCGACCACCGGGCCCAGCGAGCCGCCGACGTTGACCATGGCGTAGAAGATGCCGAAGCCGAGCGTCGAGTTCGTCTTGTCGGTCACCGCGCGCACCGTGCCGAAGACGAGCGGCTTGAAGATCCCCGCCGCGAAGCCGATCGAGAGCATGGTGAGCGCGATGCCCGAGAACGACTTGGTGAGGATCAGCAGCAGCACCGACGGCAGGTAGGCGAGGTAGGCCACGATCAGCATCGGTTTGAAGCCGAAGCGGTCGGCGAGCGTGCCCGAGACGATCGGCAGGCAGTAGGAGAGGAGCAGGAAGGCGGTCTGCACGAAGCCCAGCTGGTCGCGCGAGTAGCCGAGGCTCGTGAGGTAGATCCCGAAGCTGAAGTAGATCCCGTAGTAGGCGAAGCGCTCCAGCACCTCGACGAAGTTGGCGAGCCAGAAGACGGGCGGGAAGGGCGAGCGCTGGGCCATGGGCACCTCCGGAGTCGCGCGAGTCTACCCGGAAGGGGCGTACCTCGCCGCCGCGGTGCGCTGACAGGTCCTGACAGTCGACGGCGCGAGGCTCCACGGCGAGGCCGGGAGGACCGGTCCCGAGAGAGCGAGAGGAGCACCCGATGCCGCGCGAGAGCCTGCCGCCCGAGGGGAACCACCTGGTCGCCGAGGTGGCGACCGAGATCGTCGGCCGCCGCTACTTTCCGGCCGCAGTCGCCCCGGGCGAGCCGGTGCACCTGGTGCGCGAGCCGGGCAACCCGCACGACCCGTGGGCGGTCCTGGTGGAGAACCGGAGCGGCGAGCCGGTCGGGCACCTGCGGCGCGAGGTCGCGGGCTGGCTCGCGCCGGGCGTCGACGCCGGGACGCTGCGGCTCGCGGGCCGCCTGCCTCGCAGCGCCGAGGACGACGGCTTCGCGGTGCCGCTCTACCTCAGGGTCTACGGTCCCCCGGGGCACGACCTCGGGGAGTGGCCCGCGGGGGCGCGATCCCGCACGCCGCAGCCGGTGCGGCCGCGGCGGCCGGCGCCGAAGCCGCGCCCACGCCGGACCGGGGGGACACCGGTCGACCTGAAGCCGTTCCTCGACGGGCTCGAGCTCGGGCCCCCGGCGCACCACCGGAACCTCACGCTGATCCCGCTCCTCGCCCGGGAGAAGGCGGCGCTGGAGAAGGCGGGAAAGGTGCCGGTGCTGCTCTCCGAGGCGCTCGCCGCCGGCCGCGCGCGGGTCGAGGAGGTGAGCGAGGGGGGGAGCGTGGCGTCGCTCGCGGTGGTCAACGCCGGCGCGGAGCCGATCCTCGTCCCCGAGGGGGAGATCCTCGTCGGCGCCAAGCAGAACCGGGTCGTGAACCTGACCGTGCTCGTCGCCCCCGGGGGCCGCTTCGTCCTGCCGGTGTCGTGCGTCGAGCGCGGCCGCTGGAGCTACCTCTCGCGCCACTTCGCCGCCGGCGCCTGGGCGAGCCCGCGGGTGCGGCGGCGCAAGCACGAGGCGCTCTTCGCCGAGCGGGCGGGGGCGCGCGTGTCGGCCCAGAGCGTGGTCTGGGCGGCGGTCGACGAGGAGCTGACGGCGCACGCGGTCGCCTCGCCGACGGCCTCCTTCGTGGACGGCTTCGAGGCGGCGCGGCGGCGCAACGGCGCCTACCGGCGTCGGCTGAAGCTCCCCGCCGGGGCGTGCGGGGTGATCGCCGGCAAGGGGGAGCAGGTGCTGGGGATCGACCTCTTCGCCGCCCCCGAGAGCCTTGCCGCGCTCTGGGAGCGCCTCTCGGAGGCGTACTTCGCCGAGGCGGCGGTGGAGGAGGAGAGCGCCCCGCCGACCCCGCCGGAGAAGGCCCGCGAGTTCCTCGCCGCGGTGGCGGGCGCCGCGCGGCGCGACCCGGAGCGGCCGGGCCTCGGCGAAGGGTTCGACGTCTCGTCGCCCGCGCTGGCGGGCTCGGGCCTGCTCTGGGAGGGGACGCTCTGCCACCTCGCCGCCTTCTCGCTGTAGAGCGGAATCAGGCGTCGAGGAAGCAGCGCTCCCAGAGCTCGCGGGCGAGGAGGTTGTAGAGCCGGTAGCCGTGGTCGGCGCGGCCCGCGTCGTGCTCGGCGAGGAGGCGCGCGACCGCCGCGGGCTGTCGCCAGGGTCGCTCGCGGGCGCGCTGCGCGCCGAGGTGGTCGTGGAGGAAGGGGCGCCAGGGTCCGCGCAGCCACGCCGCGAGCGGGAGGCTGAAGCCGCGCTTCGGCCGCCGCCGCAGCGCGCGCGGAAGCCAGGGCGCGAGCGCGCGGCGCAGCGCGATCTTGCCGGCGCAGGCGGTGACCTTCGCGGCGTCCGGCAGCGCGGTGGCGAGCGCCACGACCGCGGGATCGAGCAGTGGCGCGCGGAGCTCCAACCCCGCGGCCATGGCGGCGACGTCGGCCTTGGCGAGCAGGACGTCGGGCAGGTAGCCGGTGAGGTCGTCGGCGAGCGCGCGGGCGAGCGGGGTGGCGGCGTCGAGCTCCGCGAGACGCGCGGCGACGAAGGCGTCCGGTTCGATCGCCGGCGTCTCCGGCGCCAGCAGCGCGCCGAGGAGCTCCGGCGGGAAGTGGGCGTGGAGGCGCAGCGAGAGACGTTCGCCACGGCAGTCCCCGGCCTCGGCCGCGCGGTGCAGCACCCAGGCGAGGCCGGCCCGGTCGCGCGGCTCCGGAAGGAGACGGCCGAGCGGGGCGAGCGCCCGCCCGGCGCCGGCGAGCAGCGCCACGACGCGGTGGCGCGGATAGCCGCCGAAGAGCTCGTCGCCGCCGTCGCCGGTGAGCGCCGCCTTCACCTCTCCCGCCGCCGCCCGCGCGAGCGCATGCAGGGCGAGCGCCGCGGGGTCGGCGTGGGGCTCGCCGAAGCGCTCGACGAGGAGCGGGAGGGCGTCGAGGCAGCCGGGGCCGACGGGGACGATCCGGTGGGCGAGCCCGAGGCGCGCCGCGAGCCGGGCGGCGCCGGCCGATTCGTCGCAGCCGGGGGAGGCGACTGCGGCGGTGAAGGCCGGAATCGGCCGCCCGCCGGTCACTTTGCTGGCGATCGCCGCCACTCCCGAGGAGTCGAGGCCGCCGGAGAGCAGCAGGCCGACCGGAGCGTCGGCCACGAGCCGTGTCGCGACCGCGTGGCACAGGGCGCGGCGGAGCTCCGGGACGACTTCGCGCCGCGCGAGGTCGCCGGGGGCGAAGGACGGCCGCCAGTAGCGGCCCTCCTCGATCCGGCTCTCGGCGACACGGAGCCAGTGGCCCGGCCGTAGTTTCTCGATCGCCCGGAAGGCGGTGCGGGGCGCCGGCACGCCGTGGAAGACGAGGGCGGCGGCGAGCCCCTCGGGGTCGCTCTCGCGGGGAATCTCGGGGTCGGCGAGGAGCGCTGCGGGCTCGGAGGCGAAGGCGAGCGAGCGCGTGCTGCGGTGGACGAAGAGCGGCTTCTCGCCGAGCCGGTCGCGGGCGAGCAGCAGGGTCCGGGTCCGCTCGTCCCAGAGGGCGAGGGCGAACATCCCGGAGAGCTCGGCGAGGGCAGCCACGCCGAGCTCCTCGTAGAGATGGAGCACGACCTCGACGTCGCTCCCGGAGGCGAAGCGGTGCCCGCGGCGCTCGAGCTCGCGCCGCCGGGCGGGGGCGTCGTAGATCTCGCCGTTTGTGACGAGCCAGAGGTCGCGGCGCTCGTTGGCGAGCGGCTGGGCGGCGGCGGGCGAGAGGTCGACGAGGGCGAGGCGCCGGTGGGCGAGGACCACCGGCCCGCGGGCCACGAGCCCCTCGCCGTCCGGGCCGCGGTGGGCGAGCCGGGCGAGCGCGGCGCGCGCCACCCCCGTGTCGGCGGGGCCGCCGTCGAGGCGGAGCTTGCCGTAGATGCCGCACATCGGTCGCCCGCCAGTTTAAGGTCCCTCACGCAGGTTCGGGACGACCTTCGGTCGTCGTTCCGGGCGAAGTCGAGGAACCTCGGTGGTGCGACCCCCAGAGCAGGGTGCTGGGCGCCGTGAGGTGCTCCCGCAAGGTGCCAGGCGAGTTGCAGGGCCTCGCCCGCAAGGTACCAGGCGAGTTGTCGGGCCCCAGGATCGTCACCGGTCGCTCGCGGACGATGGCCCCGGCGCTCGAGAGGATGGTGCCGCCGGGCACCGCGAAGACGACGGCGTCGATCGCCAAGCCGGCAGCGCACTCGGCGCGCCGCCAGAGTCGCCGGAACGGCTCGGTCATGAGAACCCCCTCGGGATCTGGATCGAAAGCGGGGCGCAGGCTACTGCAACCGAGGGCGGCACCCTGACAGATCGACGATCGGATCGTCGATCGGCTCACGAAAAAGCCCGCTCCGGCGCGGGGCCAGGAGCGGGCGAAGGCATCGGACAGTTGGTTGCCGCCGGGGGGCGGCCGCATCCTCGCCGAACGGGCGATTCAGCGAGAGGGCACCTCGGCTGTCCGTCCCAGGTTGCCGGGCACGCCACAGTCAGAACCGCAGGCGCGCCGCTCTCGATGCAAAGGAGATTCTAGCACCGGAGACGGTGAGGAGGGACAGGCACGCATTTCTTCCCCCCACGGCCGGGGCGGGCAGTGCCGGCCCGGGCGCGGAAATGCGTGCCTGTCCCTCCTCACCCCGCGCGGTGGGCCGCCAGAACCTGCCGGGCGAGGCCGAGGACCCGCTCCCGGAGAGCCACCGGGGCGAGGACCTCGGCGCCGCCGCCGAAGCCGAGCACCCAGCGGGCGATCTCCTCGAGGCTGTTGAGGGTGACCGCGTACTCGACCCGGCCGTCGGGCAGCTCGGTGACCACTTCGTCCGGGTGGTGGTGGGCGTTGACGATGAGCGGGGCGAGGGCCGGGGCGAAGCGCAGGCGCACCTCGTGGCGCTCGTGGCCGACGAAGACCTCCCAGGCCGAGGAGAGGAGGCCCTCCAGGTCGAATGCCGCGGGCGGCTCGAAGCGCTCTCCGGTCGGTCGCTGGTCGAGGACCCGGTCGAGGCGGAAGAGGCGCAGCTCCTCGTTTTCCCGGCAGTGGGCGGCCAGATACCACGCGTCGCCGCGGTGGAAGACGCGGTAGGGCCGCAGCGCCCGCCAGCGGCGATTGCCGCCCGAGAGCGAGGCGTAGAGAACCGAGAGCTCGCGCCCCTCCGCGATCGCCTCCTGGAGAATCGGCAGCATCCGGTCGGCGTTCGCCCCCGAGTGGTCGACGCCCGCGAGATGGAGCGTCTCGGGGGCCTCCTCGACCTGGGCGGTGGCGGCGTCGAGCTTCGCCTCCATCGACTCGAGCATCTGGCGCACCGCCGCCGGCCGGCGCAGCACCGGGTTCTTGAGCGCCAGCTTCAGGAGCCCGTGCTCGGCCCCGGTGAGGTTGAGGGGGCGCAGCGTGGCGCCGGCAACCAGGCGGTAGCGCCCCTCGTCGCTCGCGATCGGGATGCCGTTGCGCTCGAGGTCCGCGAGGTCGCGGAAGACCGTGCGCTCGGAGATCTCCAGCCGCTCGGCCAGCTCCTTGGGACGCCACTCCCGGTTGCCCTCCAGGAGGTGGGTGAGGTGGATCAGGCGGGCTCCCTTGCTCATCGTTCCCCCTTGTCGCGCCCCCCGTTCATGGTCGGGGCCGATCTTGCCACGGCGCGCGAGGATGACCGGCGTCAGGGCGCCGCGGGGGCGGGAGCGGATAGCCTCGGGCGGGGCCCGCGACGGGCCCGCGATGGCCTCGAGACCGATGGAGAGCCGAGAGATGGAGACGACACCCCAGAAGGCCTGCCTGTTCTGCCACCGCGGCGAGGAGGCGACGCCGCTCGTGAACCTGAGCTTCCGCGGTGCGGAGCTCTGGATCTGCCCGCAGCACCTGCCGGTTCTCATCCACGACCCGCAGCAACTGGTCGGGATCCTCCCCGGCGCCGAGGCGCTCGCCCCCGCCGAGCACCACGACTGAGGTGAAACGGCGGCGGGGACTGGTCGAGCCCCGCCGCCACCCTCGCGCGATCAGGCCCGCCCGCGGCGCCGGACGAGGACGAGGGCGGCCCCGCCGAGCAGGAAGACGAGCACCCCCAGCCCGGTCGGTCCGAGGGTCGGGATCTCCAGCACGCTGGGGGCGAGGAAGACCGTGAGCGACACGGGCACCGGGACCGTCGGCTCGTCGAGGTCGTTGCTCGCCACGCAGATCACCGCGGTGTAGACCCCGGGAGCGAGCCCGGTCGAGTCGAGCGTGACGCCGATCGTCGCCGTCGCCGATGGGGCGAGCGTGCCCCCGGCCGAGTCGAGGGAGAGCCACGGCACGTCGGCCGGCGTCGCGCAGTCGGCCGGCGCCTCGGAGAGCAGGTAGTCGAGATCGGCGGTGCCGAGGTTCTCGATGTCGAAGCTCGTGGCGACCACGGTGTCCGGCTCCTGGGTGCTCTCGAGCGCCGCCGGGGCGACGTCGATCTCCGGCTCCGGACAGGGCGGCAACGCGATCCCCACGATCGCCTCGAAGGTGACCTCGCCGTCGTCGAGGTCGACCTCGACGAAGACGCGCCCGTCCTCGGCCAGCCAGAGGCCGGGGCCGATCACCGTGGAGGCGTTGAAGTCGTCGACGAAGAGCCCGTCGCCGCCGCCGCCGTCGAAGTCAATCTCGTCGCCGGTCTGGAGCACGGCCAAGGCGTCCGCCGCCAAGTTCGTCGCGTTGCAGCTGAAGAAGAGCGCTTCGCCGCCGCCAGCGAGGCTCCAGATGAAGGCCGCCTGGTCGAGGTTGTTGAGCGAGAGCGCCTGCACGGCTGTCCCGAGTGTGCGGCCGTCGACCGAGGCCCCCTCGCGCACGGCGATGGCGCCGTTCACCGCGATGAACTCGTCGGAGGCGGTGGCGCCGTCGGTGTCGCCGGAGAAGGCGTAGGTCCCGGCGTTGTTCACCGTAACGTTGTCGAAGTTGTCCCAGTTGTCCCCCTGCCCGGTCGGGAAGGTCTCGCGCGCCACGATCGCGCCGTCGAGATAGACGATGTCGTCGTCCGTGGTCGAGCCGGTGTCGAGCAGGAGCTGGTGGATGTGGTGTGCCCCGTTGTCGGAGAACTGGTAGTCGAACCCGATCCCGCTCGGGCGGTCGATCGGGATGCCACCCACGAGATCGTCGGAACGGAGCACCACCGCGATCGCGGCCGGGGTGCCGTCGGTGCTCGTGTAGAGCATGCGTCCTTGGGTGGTGGTGCCGCCGGCCTCGTTGAACCCGGAGACCCAGAAGGCCTGCCCCGAAGGGATCATCTGCGGCCGGCTGTTGAAGGTGTTGGTGACGCCGGCCGGGAATCCCGGGGCCTGGGTGCCGTCGACGAGCAGCGCGCCCGCCTGGGTCCAGACGGCGTCGTCGCCGTCCACGGCGGGGCTGTAGATGAACTGCCCGGCGTCGCCGATCCCCATCGTGCTCTCGCCGCCGGTGAGGGTGACGCCCACCGCGGAGCTGCTGACGAAGACCGGGCCGGCGCCCGACCAGATCACACGGTCGCCGTTGGCGAGCGCCGCCACGAAGCCGGGATCTCCGGCGCCGTTGGTGAACGGCGAGTTGAGCGAGGCCACCGTGCTCCCGGCGAGGGGCTCGCCCTCGGCGAGGACGATCTCGGCAGGCACCACGGCGAGGGTGCGCGCGATCGGGGCGGGGGCGGCCGGCTCGGGGGGCGCGCTGGGCTCGATGCCATCGCGCTCGTCCGGTGTCGCGGCGGCGAGAGGCAGGGAGACGGCGACCGCCGCCAACAGAGCGAGCAGGGTGACGTGACGAGGGATCGTCCGCATGGCTCCTCCTTCGGGCAGGGGATGTCGGTCCCTATGGTGCAGGATTTGCCGCCATCGTTCAAGGAGCGGGCGGGATACCCCGCCGGGGGATCGCCCGCGAGCGGCTATGCTCGTCCGGAACGGAAGCGCGAGCAGGAGTTGCTCCGGCGGAGGAGACGATGGAAAAGGGCCTCGATCGACGGGAGTTGCTGAAGGCGGTGCCGGCGGCGCTGGCCGTGGGGGCCACCGGCGGCGCGGGCGCGGCGCGCGGGCAGGCGCCCGCCATCGTCGGCACGAGGCGCGCGGGCGGCGCGCGGCCGGTGGTGGTGGCCTCGGGCAACGGGCACCAGTTCCGTGACGGCGGCGCGCGCACCGCGGTCGAGGAGACGTTCGCGCGGCTCGTCGCCGGGGAGGATCCGCTCGCGGCAGCGGTGGCCGGGGTGGCGATCAACGAGCGCGACCCGGACGACACCAGCGTCGGCTACGGCGGCCTGCCGAACGCCGAGGGCGTCGTCCAGCTCGACGCCGCGGTGATGCACGGCGGCAGCGGGCGTGCCGGGGCCGTGGCCTGCCTCGAGGGAGTGCGCACTCCGGCGGCGGTGGCGCAGGCGGTGGCCGACCGCACCGATCACCACCTGCTCGTCGGCTCCGGGGCGCAGGCGTTCGCGCGCCAGCTCGGCTTCCGGGTCGAGGACGACCTCAACACCGAGACTTCGCGGCAGCGCTGGCTCGAGTGGAAGCGGCGCATCGACCCGGAGCACTGGCTCGACCCGGAGCGGCAGGCGGCGGCGGCCGAGCGCGCGCGGCGCGAGATGCTCGCCGCCGGCCGCCTCGACCCCGAGCACGCCTGGGGGACGATCCACCTCTCGGTTCTCTCGCCGGCCGGAGTGCTGGCCGGCGTCACGACCACCTCCGGTCTCGCCTGGAAGATCCCGGGGCGGGTCGGCGACTCGCCGATCCTCGGGGCCGGCGTTTACGTCGACGGCGAGGTGGCCGCGGCGGGCTCGACCGGCCGCGGCGAGGCGAACCTCGTCGGCCTCTCCTCGTTCCTGCTCGTCGAGGAGATCCGGCGCGGCGCCCACCCGAAGGACGCGGGGATCGAGGCACTGCGGCGCATCCGCGCCCGCACCCGCGAGCGGCGGCTGCTGACTCCGGAAGGGGAGCCGGCGTTCAACGTCCACTTCTACGCCGTGGATCGCGCCGGCCGCACCGCGGGCGTCTCGCTCTGGCAGGAGTACGCCGGGCGGCCGTCGCGCTACGCGGTCTGCGACGAAGACGGCGCCCGGCTGCAGGCGACCGAAGGGCTCCTCGAGCGGCCGGCGTAGCACGCGCACGCTCGACGGGGAGGCGGTCGATGCCGGCTCACGGCCGGCAGCCCGCGTTGCTGCACTTGGCCAGCTTCAGGACGTTGGCGGTGTAGTCGATGTAGCTGACCACGGGGCGGCCGTCCGCGCCAACGGCGATGGACGTGTACCAGCCCACCTCGTTCGCCGAGTCGTCGAGCGTGACCACCGCGCTCTGCACACACCCCGGATCGGCACACCGCGCGATGCGCAGGGCGTGCGCGGTCTCGTCCTCGTAGCTGATCACCGGCAGGCCGTCGTTGCCGATCGCGAGCGACAGATAGGCTCCGACGGAAGGGCTGGGGCCGTCGATCGTCGTCGTCGTGCGCGCGGTGCAGGAAGGGTTGTCGCACTTGACGGCGCCTACCGACCCGGAAGGGTCGTAGTAGGCCACGATCGGGAGCCCGTCGACGCCGATCGCCAGTGAGGTGTAGAAGGCGGGCCCCCCGATGGTGGAGAGGCTCTCGTCGCCGCCGGCACAGGCCGGGTCGTTGCAGCGGGCGAGGCGCAGCGCACCGGTGGAATCCGAATAGCTCATGACTGGCAGCCCGTCCCGGCCGATCGCGAGAGAAGAGTGATAGCCGGTCGCGTCGTCCGCGCTGTCGTCGACCACCGAGACCGTGTCGCCGCCACCTGTACAGGCGGGATCGTCACACTTGAGAACGCGCAGGTCCCATGAGGCCGCGCCCTGATAGCTCATGACCGGCAGCCCGTCGGCCCCGATCGCGACCGAGGCGCCGGCTCCCGGATAAGTGAGGGCTCCCGGGTCGACCTCCGTGCTGATCTCGTCGCCGCCCGAGCAGGCCGGATCGTTGCACTTGGTGACGCGAACCGGACCCATCGTGTCGTAGTGGCCGATCACCGGGAAGCCGTCGCGGCCGATCGCGAGCGAGCACCAAGCCCCCAGGCCCCCGAGAGCCGTGGTGTCTGCGGCACTCACGGTCCGGTCGATGCAGAGGGGGTCGTGGCACTTGGCGACGGAGAGCTGCTGGTGGACGAGGTCGCCGAACGCGATCACGGGGTGGCCGTCGGTTCCGATCGCCAGCGAGCTCCAGGCGTTGCCGGTGCCCGCGCCGCCGGTGACGAACACGAACACGGGGGGCGCTCCGGCGGCGTCGCAAATGGCGGTGCCGTCCTCCGCGATGCCGCGCAGCATCTCGTCGTCCGCACAGGTGCCGGAGACGCGCCGCTGGTAGGCGGTTCCCTGGAATCCGTCGAGAGTGTCGGCATCGAGCCCCGAGTCGGCGCCCTCGAGGACGGCGAAGCTCGTTCCGGCCAGAGCGAGCTGGTTGCCGGCCGAGTAGGTCGTGTTGTCGTCGGTACCGTCGGCGAAACCGGCGGGGACGCTCGTCAGCCGGGACCAGTCGATGGGGGTGAGCGCGGTGTCGACGCTGACGCCGTCCACCCGCAGCGTCATCGTGCCGGTACCGGGGTTGGCGAAGTCGAAGGCGACATCGGTGCCCGAGACGCGTACGAGCGCCGATTCGGTCAACTGCGCCGGCTCGGCCGCTCCGAGGACGAGGTCGGGGCCGCCGGCGGTGTTGTCGGCCCGCACCCCGGAGCCGTCCGCCGAGGCGACCACGCCGCGTACTCCGTAGGTCTCACCCGAAGAGTCGGCCACCTCGCCGTGGATGGCGGTGGCGGCGGCGAGAAGCGACTTCCGGGTGAGAACGGGATCTCGGTCGCTGGCGACGGCGTCCGGGTCGGTGAGGGCCTCGAGCAGCCGTTGACGGGCGACGGGGTCCCGCGTCGCCAACTCGCGCAACAGCTCGACGGCGCGCTCGAGGTTCAGGGCGGTGGCGGGTGGCGGCACGGTGAAGAAGAGCGGCGCCGACCAGGGCGCTCGCTCCTCGCCGAGACTGCGCACCACCCAGGCGTAGCTCCCGGCGGCAAGGCAACGATCTGCCGGCGGTGTCCAGGCCGTGGCCCCCGCGGGGAGCGTCGTGCGCAGGACGGCCCGGTCGCGCCCCTCCTCTGTTTGCTGGACCAGCAACTCGAGCCGCGGTGCCTCGAGGCTCATCGTCCAGCTGAAGGTCGGGCAGCCGCCTGGGGCTGCGAGGAACGCCTCGGCGGAGCCGGGCGAGACGCCTCGCGGAGGCGCGGCCGGGGCCGCCGTCGTGGTGAGTGCGGCGGCGACCACGAGGAGAGCAGAGAGTCGGTGGCGCATGGCAGAGCTCCGATCGCGGGTCAGAGAGGGAGGTGGAAGGCCCAGCGGCTCATGTCTCCGGTCTCGAAGCCGTCGGCGGCGAGGACGAGGTCCGGGCAGGCGAGGATCGAGTCGCGCGCCGCCTCGATCCCGGTGCCCTCGAGGTGGCCGCCGTCGACCGCCTGCAGGACCGGGTCGCATCCGCTTTCGATGCGGAGATCTGCCAGGAGGACTCCGCCCCCTGCGGTGGCGCGGAGGAGACCGCGCACCACCGTGCTCGCCGGCCCTCGGCCGGTCACGACGAGAGGGCGGCGAAAAGCCACCGACTCGAGGAAGAGCTGGGCGCCGAGCTGGAGCTCGGTGCACGCCGGGTCGTCTGCCGCCGCCTGGATCGTCGCGTGGGTGCCGGGCACGGCGCAGACGCTGGCGGCGAGGGGAGAGCTCACCCCGAAGAGGAGGCAGGCCGCAGCAAGCCCAGACGGTGCGACGCGAATGGCAGACCCCTTCTCGACCGGATGGTCCGGTGCCAGGCGGCCGTGTCGTGAGGGTGCGCGCCATCGGCGGCCGCGTCAAGGGCGCGCGGCCTGCTGTGCTTTGCCGGGCTCGGAATCATCGCGAACCGGGACCGGGCGTGGCGCAGGGGACGAGCTCGGCCCGGAGCGGCAGGTCGGTTCCCTGGAGCGGGCGTGGCTTCGGCGTTTACAATGGCGAGGATGACCGTGGGGAGCGGCGGGCGCATGGCACAGAAGCTCGAGACGATCGCGCGGTTCTCGAACCTGGCGCAGGCGGAGGTCGCCCGCTCGGTGCTCGAGACGGCGGAAATCCCGGCGCGGATCCGCGACACGCAGATCGCCTCGCTCCACTGGCTCTTGGTGCCGGCGCTCGGCGGCGTGCGCCTCGAGGTCCCCGCCGAGCGCGCCGAGGAGGCGCGCCGCCTGCTCGACGAGGCCCCCGCGACCGAAGGCGAGA
>JAHDVN010000390.1 GCA_023384635.1 Thermoanaerobaculia bacterium | reverse complement strand
TCGTCACCGCGGCGGCGGGCGACCCGCTCGGCCCCGAGGGCTGCGGCGACTTGCGCAGCGCCGGCCAGGCCGGGACCCTCGTCCAGGGCGCCTCCGGCGACCTCGACGGGACCGCCCCGGAGGCGCGCGCGAGCTTCGAGATCCCGGAGGGGAGCGTGTTGCTGCGCGTCGGGCTCAACGGCGACGAGAACGGCCGTCTCGGCGAGGCTCCCGACGCCGATCTCTACCTGCGCGCCGGGGCTCCGGCCGAGCGGGACGCCTTCGACTGCCGCAGCGCCGGCAGCGGCGTCTTCGAGGCGTGCGAGGTGAGCGCCCCCGAGGCCGGCACCTGGCACGCGCTGGTGACGCGGGAGGCCGGGGCGGGGCTCTTCCAGCTGACCGCGACGAGCTTCGCCGGCCAGCCCACCACCTGCGCCCCGGGACCGAACACCCTCTGCCTCGACGACGTGGCCGGGGACCGGCGGTTCAAGGTCGAGATCGACTACTTCTCCCCTCCGCGCGGGGTCGCCGGCACCGGCAAGGCGGTCCCCCTCGCGAGCCTGGGAGTGAGCCGGGGCGGGCTCTTCTGGTTCTTCTCGCCGGACAACCCGGAGGTGCTGGTGAAGGTGCTCAACGCCTGCACCCCGGCGCTCGGCAACCGCTTCTGGGTCTTCCTCACCGCCGGCACCGATCTCGGCTACACGCTCACCGTGACCGACACCGAGACCGGCCTGTTCCGCACCTATGCGAACGAGGACGGCGCCTCGGCGCTGCCGGTGCAGGACGTCGCGGCCTTCCCCTGTCCCTGAGCGGCGCGCCGCCTCCGCAGACGGATGCCACCCGCCGCCAGGAGGAGCGCGAGCGCGCCGAAGCTCACCGCCCGGCCGACCACGAAGCCGCGCGGACGATAGACCAGGTCGATCTCGCTGCGGCCGGCCGGCACGCGCAGGCCCAGGAAGGCGTGGTTGGCGAACGCTTGCGGCAGCTCGCCCCCGCCGCTGCGGGCGCGCCATCCCTTCCAGGCGGTGACCGCCACCACCACCCAGCTCTCGCGCTCGAGATCCGCCGCGAGCCGGTAGGCGCCCGCGCCGCGCCGCTCGATCGCCACCCGTCCGGGGCCGTTCGCCTCCTCGACCGTCTCCGGCGGGCGCGCCGCCCCCGTCTCCTCGATCCAGGCCACCGAGGCGAGCTCGCCCGCCATCGCCATCTCCTCGCGCGTCCGCACCCCGTGCGGCACGCGCCGCACCCGCGGCGGGACGGTCGCCCGCGGCAGCTCCTCGAGATTGCGCAGGAGCCGGGCCTGCGGCAGATCCTCCTCCAGCTTCCAGCCGGCGGGCAGCGGGCCGGCGCCGCCAGAGGGCCCGGCCGAGGGGCCGGTCACCGCGTAGCGCACGCCGAGGAAGTCGAGCATCGGGCGCTCCAGGTCGTCGACGCGGTTGAACCAGACCGGCTGTCGCACGCTCCAGAGCTCCGAGGCCTCGTAGAGGCGCAGGTTGTTCAGCGCCTGGTAGCCGCGCACGTCCTCCAGCCGGTGGTGGGTCGGGGTCGCCGGGACGAGCGCGTAGCCCTGCCCCACCACCCGGAAGAGACCCGGGTCCGCGACCATCCGGTCGACCGGCGCGACCGGCGGGTAGAACGCCGTGCGCGGTTGAGCCGGGAAGAGTCCGCCCATCTCGACGCGCCGCTGGGCGGCGAGCAGGAGCAGCGCGGCGACCGCCAGCCGGCCCCTGCCGGGCAGGCGCCAAGCCGCCACCGCGAGGAGCGCGGGGGGGACGAGGAGCGCGGCGGCGCGCAGCGCCAAGCCCCGCCTCGAGAAGCCCTCGAGCAGCAGCGGCCCGGCCAGCAGCGAGACCGCCAGGGCGAGGGCCGCGGTCCAGCCGAGGGCGAGCGAGACGAGGGCGCGCCGGGGCCGTTCGCCGGCGCTCTCGACGGCCATCGCGGCGAGCACCGTGGTCGCCCAGGCGGCCACGAACCAGAGCCGCTCGTTGAGCGAGATGTCGAAGAGCGGCATGCGGCCGAGCAGGTCGGCGACGCCCGGCGCCTTCACTCCGGCGCCGAGCCCGAGGACGACGAGCGCCGCGAGCGCCCAGCGGCGCGGGTCCCGCCCCGCGGCCAGCCCCCAGAGCGCGAGCGGCACCAGCAGGCTGCCGGCGTAGGCCGTCCCCGGCAGCTGCCAGAGGACCGGCACCGGCAGCTGCGGCTCGTCGGGGACGCCGAAGGCGAATGGCACCGCCGCCGCGAGCAGGTGGCGCACCGCGTCGGGCCACGGCTCGCTGTGTCCGACCGCCGCGAGCAGCTCCGCGCGCCGTGGATGCTCCAGCGTCTCCGGCAGCACCTCCAGGATCGGCAGCAGGTAGACCGCGGCGAGTGCGAGCGCCAGGAGCCCCGCGCCGACTCCTGCCGCGAGCGCCGCCGCCGGCCGGCGAGGGGGGGAGAGGAGCCACTCGACGCCCGCCCAGAGGGCACCCACCGCCACCAGGTGCAGCGCCGACTCCGGGTGGCCGGCGAGGAGCACGCAGAGGAGCACCACCGCCAGGAGCAGGGCCGAGCGGACCCCCGGCTGCCGCACCACCCGGCGCCCGCCGAGCACTACCAGGGGCAGCCAGGCGACGGTCACGCCGAGCGGCCAGTGCGACCAGAAGAGGACGAAACCGGAGAGAGCCCAGCCGGCGGCGCCGAGGAGCGATGGCCACTCGCCGAGACCGAGGTCGCGGAGGAAGAGCCAGGCGGCGAGCGCCGCGAGGAGCAGCGCCAGTGAGGTCTGCACCCCGAGGAAGAGCGGCAGCGGCAGCCAGAGCGTGGCGAGGTAGAGCGGGTAGTACGGCGCCGGTTGCACCGAGGCCGCGAGCAGGTCGCCGCAGAGCAGGTACGGGTTCCAGAGCGGCCACTCCCCGGCCCGCCAGCTGGCGAGCATCGCGGCGCGCCAGGGGGCGATCTGGGATCCGATGTCGGTGAAGATCCCCGGCGCCGTCCTCTCCACCTCGAGCTCCTCGCGCAGCTCCGCGTACGGCTCCACGTTGAGGCCGAGGTCCGCCGGCGCCCAGACCCGGTCGGTGACGAGCGCGGGCCCGGAGAAGAGGAGCGGCAGGAGCGCCAGGAGGAGCGCCGCGCGGCGCGGGATCGGCGCCACCCAGCGCGACGCCATCCAGAGCAGGAGCGCGGCGAAGGCGAGATAGGCGGCGAGCGAGAGCATGGGCGGCCCGGCGCAAGGCTAGCAGGCCGGAGACCGGAACCGGCCGCAGCG
>JAHDVN010000389.1 GCA_023384635.1 Thermoanaerobaculia bacterium | reverse complement strand
CGGGAGCTCTGGGGCCTCGACGGGTCGGGCGGCCCGCCCCGCCGGCTCGTTCCCGCCGGACTCCTCCCCCCGGGCTGCACCTCCCCGCGCCCGGCGGCCGGCTGCACCTTCCGCTGGTCGCCGGACGGCACCGCGCTCCTCTTCACCGCGGGAGGCGATCTCTTCCTCCACGACCTCGCGAACGGAAACCATCGCCGGCTGACCGAGACCGCGGCCGAGGAGGAGGGCGCCGCCTTCTCCCCCCGGGGCGATCGGATCGCCTTCGTGCGCGAGGCGAACCTCCACCTCCTCGACCTCGCCAGCGGGCGCGAGGAGCAGCTCACCGCCGACGGCCGGCCGGACGAGATCCTGAACGGCACCACCGACTGGGTCTACTGGGAGGAGATCTGGAACCGCGACGCCACCGGCTTCTGGTGGCGGCCGGACGGCGGCGCCATCGCCTTCTACCGCTTCGACGTCCGCGGCGTGGGCCGGTATCCGCTCCTCGACTACTCCGAGGAGCCGTACCCGCAGCTCCGGCGCCAGCGCTACCCGCACCCGGGAGGGGCGAACTCCGAGGTGCGGATCGGCGTCCTGGATCTCGCCTCCCGGGAGGTGCAGTACCTCGCGACCGGCGACCGGACGGACGCCTATCTGGCGCGAGCCGACTGGACCCCGGACGGGAGGACGCTCGCCGTGCAGCGGCTCGACCGCGGCCAGGACCGGCTCGACCTCCTCTTCTGCGCGGCGGCCGACGGCAGCTGCGCGATCCGCCTCACCGAACGCTGGCCCACCTGGGTGAACCTCGGCGACGAGCTCCGCTTCCTCGCCGGCGGCGGCTTCCTCTGGGGCTCGGACCGGGACGGGTGGCGACGCCTCTACCGCTACCCGGCGGAGGGGCCCGAGGCGGTCCGGCTGGTGCCCGACGGCTGGGCGATCGAGAGCGTGGAGGGACTCGCTCCTGCCGAGGGAGAGGTGCTCGCCGTCGCCTTCCGCACGGAGGGGCTCGGACCCGCCGAGCGGCACGTGCTCGCGCTGCCGCTGGACGGCTCGGGCGCGGTGCGGCAGCTCACCTCGGGCCGCGGCTGGCACGGCGCGCTCGCGGCGGAGCGCACCGGGCTCTGGGTGGAGCGGGCGAGCGACGCCGACGCGCCCCGCGCGCCGCGCCTGCGCCGCCTCGACGGCTCGGAGGTCGCCGCGCTGCCGTTCGCCCCTCCCGGCGGCTACGACCCGGCGGCGCTCCCGCAGTGGCAGTTCCTCACCGTGCCCGGCCCCGGCGGGAGCCGCCTCCCGGCACGCCTCCTGCTGCCCCCGGCGCTCGCCCCCGGCGCGCGGCACCCGGCACTGGTCTACCACTACGGCGGCCCGGGAAGCCAGGTGGTCGTCGACCGCTGGGGCGGCAGCCGGGACCTCTGGCACAAGGCGATGGCCGAGCGGGGCTGGGTGGTCTTCTCGGTCGACAACGAGGCCTCGCTCTTCTTCGGCAAGCGCGGCGAGGACCTCCTCCACCGCCGCTTCGGCGAGACCGAGCTGGCCGGGCAACTGGCGGGCGCGGAGTACCTGCGCGGCCTCGCCTACGTGGACCCGGACCGGATCGGCCTCTGGGGCTGGTCGGGGGGCGGCACGAACACCCTCTACGCCCTCTTCGCCCGCCCCGGCGTCTGGCGGGCGGCGGTGGCCGGGGCGCCGGTCACCGACTGGCGGCTCTACGATTCGGTCTGGACCGAGCGCTACCTCGACGGCCCGGCGGAGAACCCGGAGGGCTACCGGCAGGCCTCGCCACGCACCCACGCCGCGAGCCTCGCCGACGCCCTCCTCCTGATCCACGGGACGTCGGACGACAACGTCCATCCGCAGCACACGCTGCGGCTCGCCGACGACCTCGTGAAGGCGGGGCGCCCGTTCGAGATGGCGATCTACCCCGGCATGGAGCACGGGCCCCGCGGGGCGGCGGTGACGCCCCACGTCTACGAGCGGATGCGGGAGTTCTTCGAGCGACGACTCGGTGGCGGCGCGCCGGCCCCCTGAGCCGCGGGAGCGGGCTCAGTCGGCGCGGTGGCGCCGGAAGACGAGGGCGCCGTTGGTGCCGCCGAAGCCGAAGGAGTTCGTGAGGCCCACCTCGAGGTTCGCCGGGCGCGCCACGTGCGGGACGAAGTCGAGGTCGCACCCCTCGTCGGGGTGATCCAGGTTGAGCGTCGCCGGCAGGATCTGATGGCGGATCGCCAGTGCCAGGATCCCGGCCTCGAGGCCACCGGCGGCGCCGAGCAGGTGCCCGGTCGCGGACTTGGTCGAGGAGACGGCGAGGCGATTCGCGTGCTCGCCGAAGACCTCCCGGATCGCCACCACCTCGGCGAAATCCCCGAGCGGCGTCGAGGTGCCGTGGGCGTTGATGTAGTCGACGCTCTGCGGCGGCAGGCCGGCGTCGGCGAGCGCGAGCTGCATCACCCGCACCGCGCCGCGCCCCTCCGGGTGCGGCGCCGAGATGTGGTGGGCGTCGGCGCCCATGCCGTAGCCGACCACCTCGGCGTAGATCGAGGCGCCGCGCGCCAGCGCCGCCTCGCGCTCCTCGAGCACCACGACGCCCGCTCCCTCGCCGATCACGAAGCCGTCGCGGTCCCGGTCCCAGGGGCGGGAGGCGCGCTCCGGCTCGTCGTTGCGCGTCGAGAGGGCGCGCATGGCGGCGAAGCCGCCCACGCCGATCGGCGTGATCGCCCCCTCGGTGCCCCCCGCCAGCATGGCGTCGGCGTAGCCGTGCTGGATGAGGCGGAAGGCGTCGCCCACGGCGTGCAGGCCGGTGGTGCAAGCGGTGCACGGGGCGCCGTTCGGGCCGCGCGCTCCGAGGTGGATCGACACCTGCCCCGCCGCCAGGTTGACGATGACGCCGGGGATGAAGAACGGGGAGATCCGGTCCGGGCCGCGCTCGGCGAGGATGGTGTGCGTCCTCTCGATCAGCGGGAAGCCGCCGATCCCCGAGCCGATCATCACCCCGACCCGCTCCGCGTTCTCCTCGTCGATCGCCAGACCCGCGTCGTCGGCCGCCATGCGGCTCGCCGCCAGCGCATAGTGGATGAAGAGGTCGCTCTTCTTGACCTCCTTCTTCTCCATCCACTCCTCGGGGCGGAACCCCTTCACCTCCGCCGCGATGCGGGTGGTGAAGGACGAGGTGTCGAAGTGGGTGATCGGCCCGACCCCGCTCGCGCCGGCGAGCAGCGCGCTCCAGGTGGCATCGGTCCCCACGCCCAGTG
>JAHDVN010000388.1 GCA_023384635.1 Thermoanaerobaculia bacterium | reverse complement strand
TCTGGGTGGGTGACGGCGTGAGCATCGACGCCCTCCGGCTGGCGCTCGAGCCGGCCGACCCGCTGACCTTCGGCGCCGCGCGGGACCTCCTGGCCGGGCTCGCTTCCCGCGACGAGCTGGCGGCGCTGCTCGCCGGCCCGGCGCGGGGCGTCGCCGCGCCCGGCGAGACACTGCCGCGCCTGCCGGGCACGATCCAGTCGCTGCGCGGGCCGGGGGCGGGCCGGGGAGACGAGAAGCTGCTGCGCGCTGCGGTCGTGCTGCACCGGCGTGAGCCCGCCGGGCGACCGCTCTCCGGGCTGGTGCGGCTCGAGCTCGAGGTGCGCGCCACGCGGTTGACGGAAGGAAGGGAGAGACCATGAAGCGAACGAGCCACCTCCTCGCCCTCCTCGTGCCGTTCGCGGTCGGCGCGCTGGGGGCGCAAGTCGGTGCGGCCGCTGCAGGGGCCGCGCCGGTGCGCCAGTTCCTGGTGCAGTCCGCGGAGGGGTTCGGCAAGGGGACCCTCACGGGCGTGCGCACCGACGCGCTCGGAGCCCTCGAGCTCGGGGCCCGGCTCGAGCGGGTGGCGGAGCTCGAGCCCCCGTACGTGCTCGCCGCGGCGCGCGCCGACGGCGGCTGGGTCGTCGGCACCGGCAACGAGGGCCGCGTGCTGCGGGTGGCCGACGACGGGCGCGTGGAGGAGCTGTTCGCCACGCCCGAGCCGGAGGTCTTCGCGGTCGCGGTCGCCGCCGACGGGACGGTCTTCGCCGCCTCTTCGCCGAACGGCAAGGTGTACCGGTTCCGCGACGGCGTCGCGGCGCCCTGGTACGAGCCGGGGGAGCTCTACGTCTGGGCCCTCGCCTTCGACCGCGGCGGGGCGTTGCTGGTGGCCACCGGCACCCGCGGCCGCCTCTTCCGGGTGGCGGCCGACGGCCGCGGAGAGCTTCTCGGCGAGCTGCCCGACACCCACGCCCGCGCGCTGCTGCCGCTCGCCGACGGCCGGCTCCTCGTGGGCACCGCGGGCCGCGGCCTGCTGGTCGAGCGGGGGCTGAAGGGGGAGCTCCGCACCCTGCTCGAGCCGCCGCAGCCGGAAGTCGCCGCGCTCGCCGAGGGGCCCGACGGGATCTACCTCGCGGCGGTCGCCTCGGAGGCGAGCTGGGCCGAACCGGGAGCCCGCGCAGCGGCGTCCGCGCCCGCGGCGCCGGGAGCTGCCCCGTCCTCCGGAGAGCCGCAGCCCGTGGTCACGGTCACGGGCGAAGGCGAGGGGGCGGGGACGCCGTCGGCCCCGGCGGCGACGCCACGGGGACCGGGGAAGGGACCGCGCAGCGAGCTCTGGCGTCTCGATCGCAGCGGGCGCAGGGAGCGGCTCGACGAGCTCGCCGAGGAGACGGTCTACGGCCTGCTCTGGCACGCCGGCCGGCTCTGGGTCTCGACCGGCGTCGAAGGGCGCCTCTACAGCCTCGCGGGAGGCCGCCTGCAGCTGGAGCGGGACCTCGAGGAGCGGCAGCTGGTGGGCTTCGCCCCCGGCAGCCCGCCGGCGCTCGTCGCCACCAACGGCGGAGCCCTCTACCGGCTCGCGGGCGGGCGCGAGGCGGAGGGCACCTACGAGTCGCCGGCGCTCGACGCGGGGGCGCTCGCGCGCTTCGGCGAGCTGCGCTGGCGCGGGATCGTGCCCCGCGGCGCCGCGCTCCGCTGGGCGGTCCGCTCCGGTGCGACCGCCGAGCCGGACGGGACCTGGAGCCCCTGGAGCGAGCCCGAGGCCGGGGAGCTGCTCGGGCTCGCGGCGGTGCCGCTGGCGCGCTACCTGCAGTTCCGGGCCGAGCTCGCCGGCGGCGACGTCGGCTCGCCGAGGATCGTCTCGGTCGAGATCTCCTACCGGCAGGAGAACCTGCGCCCGCGCATCGAGCGCTTCGAGGTGCTCGACCCCGGGCAGGTCCTGGTGCCCCAGGGGTTCAATCCGGCCGAGCAGATCTTCGAGCCGGCCAACCCGGCCCGGGGCGGTGTCTTCACCACCCTGCGGCGCACCGACGCGCGGCCCGACGGGCGGCTCAAGCAGCTCTGGAAGATCGGGTACCGGACGCTGCGCTGGAAAGTGGAGGACCCGAACGGCGATCCGCTCCGCTACGACCTCGACTTCCGCGTCGGCGCCGACGGCGACTGGCTGCCGATGGCGCGCGAACTCGAGGACGACTACCACAGCTTCGACGCCCAGGCGCTGCCCGACGGACTCTGCTGGTTCCGCCTGCGGGCGAGCGACGGGCGGGCCAACCCCGGCGAGGAGGCGCTGGTCGCCGAGCGGGTGAGCGAGCCGGTGACCATCGACCACTCGCCGCCGGCGCTGCTGCGGGCCACGCGGGAGGCGGGAGGGTGGCTGGTCGAGGTCGCGGACGCCGCGAGCCCGCTGCGCGGCGCCGAGGCGAGCGTGGACGGCGGACCCTGGCAGCCGGTGGCGGCGGTCGACGGGCTGCTCGACGGCCGCGCCGAGCGGCTCCGCGTCGAGGTGCCCGAAGGGGCGCGGCTCGTGCTCCTCCGCGTCTCCGACGCCGCCTTCAACCAGGTCTCGTTCCAGCTCGCGGAGGAAGTGCGATGAGCGTACGGATCGCCGTCTACCCGGGCTCGTTCGACCCGATCACCAACGGCCACCTGGACATCGTCGCGCGCCTCGGGCCGCTCGTCGACGAGGTCGTCGTGGCGGTGCTCCAGAACGAGGAGAAGCGTCCGCTCTTCTCGGTCGCCGAGCGGGAGGCGATGATCCGCGAGGTGGTGGGGGAGCGCCCCGGCTTCCGGGTGGAGAGCTTCTCCGGGCTGCTCGTCGACTTCGCCCAGCGGGTCGGGGCCCGCACCATCGTGCGCGGGCTGCGCGCCGTCTCGGACTTCGAGTACGAGTTCCAGATGGCGCTCATGAACCGGCGCCTGAGCCCGTCGATCGAGACCGTCTTCATGATGCCGCGCGAGGAGTACACCTACCTCTCGAGCCGGCTGGTGAAGGAGGTCTTCGCGCTCGGCGGATCGCTCGACGGCCTCGTGCCGCCGCGCGTCCTCGGCCGGCTGCGCGAGAGGTTCGCGGGGCAGGCTCCGGCGTGAGCCTCGCGAGCTTCCTCGCCGCTCTGCCGAAGGCCGAGCTCCACGTCCACCTCGAGGGGGCGATCTCGCCGGCGACCCTGCTCCGGCTGGCGAGCCGCCGCCGGATCGACCTGCCCGCCGGCGACGAGCCGGGCCTGCGCGACTGGTTCCGCTTCCGCGACTTCGA
>JAHDVN010000387.1 GCA_023384635.1 Thermoanaerobaculia bacterium | reverse complement strand
CGCTCGTGCCCCTTGCCTGCTACCAGCACCGCGTAGCGCGAGGGACCGGCCACGGCGAGCGCCTTGCGGATCGCCTCGCGGCGGTCGGGCACCACGCGGTACTCGCGGTTGCCGCTGCGCCGGAGCCCCGCCTCGACCATGGCGATGATCGCCAGCGGGTCCTCGCCTCGCGGGTTGTCGGAGGTGACGATCGGCAGGTCGGCGAGGCGGCCCGCGATCTCCCCCATCTCCTCCCGCTTGCCCGGGTCGCGGTCGCCGCCGCAGCCGAAGACCACCGCGACCCGCCGGCCGCCGACGTCGCGCAGCGCGCGCAGGGCAGCCTCGAGCGCCGCCGGCGTGTGCGCGTAGTCGATGAAGACGGGGAACGGCTGGCCCGCAGCGACCGCCTCCATCCTCCCGGCCGGCGGACGGAGCGCGGCCGCGCCCGCGATCACCGCCTCGTGCGGCAGCTCGAGGGCCTCGGCGATCGCCACCGCCAGGACGACGTTCTCCACGTGGTAGCGACCGACCAGCGGGACCCGCAGGTCCATCGGACCGCGCGGCGTGCGGAGCCGCACGGTGGTGCCGGTGAGCTCGAAGTCGGCGCCGAGCGCCGCCACGTCGCCCCTCTCGCCGCAGGTCAGCGGCGCGACGAGCTCGCCGGCGAGCCGGGCGCCCCAGGAGTCGCCCCGGTTGACCACTGCCCGCCCGCCCGGGCGCAGCTGGTCGAAGAGCCGCCGCTTCGCGCCGTAGTACGCCTCCATCGAGCCGTGGTAGTCGAGATGGTCGCGCGTCAGGTTGACGAAGGCCGCGACGTCGAAGGTCGTGCCCTCCACCCGCCCCTGCGCCAGCGCGTGGGAGGAGACCTCCATCGCCGCCGCGACGCCGCCCCGCGTGGCGAGGGCCGCGAAGGCGGCGACCAGGTCGGAGCCCTCCGGCGTGGTGCGCCCGCCACCGGTCAAGTCCTCGCCCCGGAAGCGGTGCCCGAGCGTGCCGAGCAGGCCGCAGGGCCGCCCGGCCGCCTCGAGCATCGCCGTCACCAGCGCCGCGATCGTCGACTTCCCGTTCGTCCCCGTGATCCCGACCAGGGTGAGGTGGCGCCCCGGGTCGCCGAGCAGGCGCGCCGCCAGCGGGCCGAGGAGCGCCCGGGGGGCGTCGGCGACGAGCCAGGGGAGCGCGGCGGTCGCCTCCGGCGCCCCCTCCGGGCGCGGCGACGGCGCGATCACCGCCACCGCGCCGCGCGCCACCGCCTCGGCCGCGAACGCGGCGCCGTCGTGGCGCTCCCCCGCCCAGGTGACGAAGAGGTCGCCCGGGACGACGCGCCGCGAGTCGTAGGCGAGGCCGGCCACCTCCGCCTCGGCCTCGGTCCGGCCGCCGACCGCCAGCCCCTCGAGCAGAGCCGACAGGCGCATCAGCTCACCCCCGTGCCGAGAAAGAGCTGCACCGGGCTCCCCCGGGGCGGCAGCGGCGAGCCCGCCGGCGGCTCCTGGCGCTCCACCACCCCCCGGCCCACCAGGACCGGGCGCAGGCCGAGCCGGGCGATGCCGGCCATCGCCTCGCGTGCCGGGCGTCCCACGAGGTCCGGCAGCGCCGGCCCGGCGGGAGCGGGTCCGGCGTCCGGCTCGGCGCCCGCCTCGGACACGGCCCGGCCCGGGAGAGCCGCCACCTGCACCGGCTCGTCGCGCGCAGGCTCCTCCCGGCGCGGCTCGGGCTCGCCCGGCCAGCGCTCGAGCGGCTCGCGCCGCGGCGGCACGCCGAGGTAGAGCAGCGCCCGCTCGACCACCGCGCGGAAGACCGGCGCCGCCACCTCGCCACCGTGGTACCCCCCCTTCGGATCGTCGATCGCCACCGCGGCCACGACCACCGGCCGCTCCACCGGGGCGAAGCCGGCGAAGCTGGCGATGAACTCGTCGCGCAGGTAGCCGACTCCGGGCACCGCCTTCTGCGCCGTGCCCGTCTTTCCGGCCACCGTGAAGCCCTCGATCGCCGCCTGCTTGCCGGTGCCGTGGACCACGACCTCGGCGAGCAGACTGCGCAGCGTGGCGATGGTCTGCCGCCCCACCGGCTCGCGCACCACCGCGGGCTCGGGATGCAGCCGGCGGCGCTCCCCGTCGCGCCCGACTTCGGCCACCACGTACGGGCGCAACAGGCGGCCGCCGTTGGCCACGGCGGCGAACGCCGCGGCGACCTGGATCGGGGTCACCGAGATCCCCTGTCCGAAGGAGACGTACGCCTTCGTCGTCGCCCCCCAGCGCTCGACCGGCAGCAGCAGCCCGGCGCTCTCCCCCGGCAGGTCGATGCCGGTGGCGCGGCCGAAGCCGAAGGCCCGCACCGTGTCGTGGAACGGGCGGTTCGCCACCCGCAGCGCGGTCTTGATCGTCCCCACGTTGCTCGACTTGGCGATCACCTCGCGAAAGGTGAGGAGCCCGAACGGCTTGTGGTCGGAGATGCGGGTCTTCGCCAGCGTGATGGCGCCCATCTCGCAGTCGAAGAGGTCGTCGGGGTCGACGAGGCCGGCGTCGAGCGCCGCCGCGGCCGTCACCATCTTGAAGGTGGAGCCCGGCTCGTAGGCGTCCATGACGGCGCGGTTACGCCAGCTCTCCTGCGGGTAGGCCGCGAAGTGGTTGGGGTCGAAGCCGGGGTAGGAGGCCATCGCCAGCACCGCGCCGCTCCAGGGGTCGAGGAGGACGAGGCTGCCGCTCTTGGCGCGGCGCGACTCGACCACCCGCGCGAGCTCCTCCTCGGCGATGTGCTGCAGCACCGCGTCGAGGGTGAGGACCAGGTCCTCGCCCGGCTCCGGCTCGGAGATCTCGAGGTCGAGCGAGGCGAGCGTCGCCTGCCGCGCATCGCGCAGCACGGTGCGCCGCCCCGGCGTGCCCGCGACCGCGCGCTCCCACTCCGCCTCGAGGCCGGCGAGGCCGTGGTGGTCGGTGCCGACGTAGCCGAGCACCGCCGCCGCCACGTCGCGCATCGGGTAGTAGCGCTTGCTCTCCTCGAGGAAGTAGAGCCCCGGCAGGGCGGCATCGCGCAGGGCGCGGGCCTGCGGCGGGTCGAGCTTGCGCGCCACCCAGACGAACTCGCGGTCGCTCGCCAGCGCCTGGCGCAGGCGCGCCGCGTCGACGCGGGCGATGCGCGCGATGGCGCGCGCCGTCGCCTCGGGGTCGCGCACCTCGCGCGGCACCGCGACCGCCGACTCGACGGCCACCGAGACCGCGAGCTCGCGGCCGCGGGCGTCGTAGAGCGTGCCGCGC
>JAHDVN010000386.1:1845-3237 GCA_023384635.1 Thermoanaerobaculia bacterium | reverse complement strand
CGCGCGAACGGCGGGGGCTCCTGGCGGCAGTCGCCGCACCGGGGGAGAGGGAGGTTCCGCCCGCCGGCCAGCGGCCGGGCGCAGGTCGCGCAGCTGTCCGGTGGCACCGGGACGAGCCGGCCGTGGCAGGCGCGGCAGAGGCCGAGCGGGGCGCCGATCCGGCGCCGCAGGCGGCCGCAGCCCAGACAGGTGTCGGGCAGGAGCCAGTCGAAGAGCTCGGCCGGCCAATCGCGGGGACGGGACATGGCCTCTCCCCGGGTGGGACGCGAAACGGCGGATGATACTGTCGCGCGAATCGCGCGGCCCCGCGGTGGGCCGGCACGGAGGTCACCTTGGCACGCAAGACCGCTCCCCTTCTCCTGGCGCTCCTCGCGGCGCTCTCTCTGGCCGGAGAGGCCTCGGCGCGCAACCTCGAGAGCTACCTGTTCACCGCCGGCGTGCTCGGCGGGCGCGGCGGCTCGTTCGACCTCGAGCCCGATCCGGGGCTCTCCAACCCCGCCTGGTCGGCCTTCGCGGGGATGGCCACCGACCTGCAGACCCAGGTGAGCGTGCGGCTCGGCCGCCTCGAGTTCGACGAGGAGGCGGGCTTCGGGGACCTCGAGAAGGCCGACCTCGAGTACGCGGTGCTGGCCGGCGAGTACCGCTTCCCGAAGAGCTGGTACGACGTGGGGGTCTACCTCGGGCTCGGCGGCTATCGCGTCGACGGGCGCACCGCCGCGGGCGAGAGCGTGGACGACAGCGGCCTCGGCATCGCCTTCGGCGTCACCGGCGACTACCGGCTCTGGCGCAATCTCTTCCTCACCGCCGAGATCAACGCCCACTACGCGTTCATCGACCGCGCCAGCCTCTTCGGCACGGCGCTGGCCGGCCTCAGCATCCGCTTCTAGGACGAACCTTCAGCGGGCGGCGGCGAGGGCCGTCCGCAGCCGCGCGCGCAGGTCGGCGCGGCCCCACTCGGTGGCGCCTTCGAACTTCTCCGCCACCGCGCCGTTCACCAGCAGGTAGGTCTCGGGGAGCTTCGAGGTCCCCCAGCCGTTGGCGACCTCCCAGGTGGGGTCGTAGAGGTTCGTGGCGGCGAGCTCGCCGAGGAAGTCGGCAGCCTTCCGGGGGTCGTCCTGCACCGCCACGAGGACGAGCGCGAAGCGGCGCTCGTCGGCGAAGTCGGCGGCCAGGGCGCGCAGGGCCGGGATCTCGGTGACGCACGGCGCGCACCAGGTGGCCCAGAAGTGCAGCAGCGTGACCGGCGCGAAGCGCTCGGCGAGCTCGACCCGCGCGCCGGCGGCGTCGACCGGCTGGCGCTTCGGGGCGAGCGAGATCCGCTCGCCGCGCGGCCAGAAGAGGGCCACGAGGGCGACCGCCACGATCGCGGCGAGGAGCCACTTCGGCGGCCCC
>JAHDVN010000386.1:0-1835 GCA_023384635.1 Thermoanaerobaculia bacterium | reverse complement strand
GGGGCGGGCGGGCGGGGTGCCGGTGGGGGCGGCGGGGGCGGTGGGGGGCGCGTTCTCGCTCATCTCGTCGTCGGCCGGCGGCTTGCCTCGCGCGGCGCCGGATCGCCTAGACTACGCGGGGCCCGAGATTGTATCCCTCCGAGAGCCACGAAACTCCGCTTCGCCGCGCCGCCCTGCTGGTCGGCGTCGCGCTCCCCGGCCAGCAGCCGGCGGTGGTCGAGGAGCACCTCGACGAGCTCGCCGCGCTCGCCGAGAGCGCCGGCGTGCGGGTCGCCGGCCGCAGCTGCCAGTCGCGGCGCGCCCCGGAGGCCGGCACCTTCGTGGGCCGCGGCAAGGCCGAGGAGATCGGGCGCGAGGCCGCCGCGCTCGGCGCCGATCTGGTGCTCTTCGACGACGACCTCACCGGCGGGCAGGTGAAGAACCTCGAGGAGATCGTGGGCCGCCAGGTCATGGACCGCAGCGGCCTCATCCTCGAGCTCTTCCACCAGCGCGCGCGCAGCCGCGAGGCGCGCACCCAGGTCGAGCTGGCGCGCCTCTCCTACCTGTTGCCGCGTCTCACGCGCCGCTGGCGCCACCTCTCGCGGCAGGCCGGCGGGGTCGGGGTGCGCGGCGGCGAGGGCGAGACGCAGCTCGAGGCCGACCGCCGGATGCTGCGGCGCCGCATCGCCCGCCACGCGCGCGATCTGAAGGAGATCGAGCGCACGCGCGGGCAGCAGCGGCGCGGGCGGCGGGGGATCGCCACCGTGGCGCTGGCCGGCTACACGAATGCCGGCAAGTCGACCCTCTTCAACCGCCTCACGCGGGCCGACGTGCTGGCCGAGGACCGGCTCTTCGCGACCCTCGATCCGCGGCTGCGGCGCGGCTCGCTCGGCCCCGGCCGGGGGGTGGTGCTCGTCGCCGACACGGTGGGCTTCATCCGCAAGCTCCCGCACCACCTCGTCGCCTCGTTCCGCAGCACGCTCGAGCAGGTCGCCGACGCCGACCTGGTGGTCCATCTCGTCGACGGCAGCCACGCGGCCTGGCACGAGCAGCGCGACGTGGCCACCGAGGTGCTGCGCGAGCTCGGCGTCGACCCCGACCGGGTGCTCCTGGTCTTCAACAAGCTCGACCGGGTGCCGGACCCGGCCCTGGTGGCGGCCGATGCGCTCTGGATCTCGGCGGCGACGGGCGAGGGGCTCGACCGGCTCAAGGCCGTGGTCGCGGCCCGGCTCGGAGAGCGCGTCGAGACCGCCGGAAGCGTCGCCGAAGCGCCGGAGAGGGAAGGGGAGTGAAGCGCCGTCCGCCGTCTGCCGGCGGCCCGCGCCTCCGCACCCGGCGGGGCACCCCCGAGCTCGCCCACCTCGAGTCCCTCCTCGGCGACCTCCTGATCGAGGGCGAGATCGCGCGCACGCCGCGGGCGGTGGTCTACCGGATCCGGGCCGGCGCGGAGGGGGAGCGTCCGAGCGCCCTCAAGGTGGGCCTCGAGCCGCTCGACGCCGCCGAGGTGGTGCGCTTCCGGCACGAGGTCCGCCTCCTCTCGGAGGTGCGGCATCCCAACGTGGTGGAGGTCTTCGACTACGGCGTGCTGCCCGGCGGCTTCCCCTTCCTCACCATGGAGCTGGTCGAGGGGGACGTGCGCGGGGCCTGCTCGCGCGGCGACTGGGAGGGCTTCCTCGACCTCGCGCTCCAGGCCGCGGCCGGCCTCGCGCACATCCACCGGCACGGCATCCTCCACCTCGACCTCAAGCCCGAGAACCTCGGCTGCCCGCCTGCGGAGCGCCGGCTCCGCATCCTCGACTTCGGAATCGCGCAGAGCCTCCGCGGGCCGCGCGACCGCAAGATCCGCGGCACCCTCG
>JAHDVN010000385.1 GCA_023384635.1 Thermoanaerobaculia bacterium | reverse complement strand
ACCTCGACGCCGGGCGGCAGATCGAGAGTGAAGCGCTCGCCGGGCACGCCGCCGTTGACGCGGATGCGTTGGAACCGGTACTCGGTCACGTCGCCGTCCCCCTCGACGTAGCGCACCCGGGTCGGCAGAAAGAGGCGGCGGTCGATCCAGAGCGTCATCTCCCGGACCTTCTTCGCCACGCGCTGGTAGCGCGGCGAGAGCTCGAGGCGGTACGGCTCCGGTCCGGCCGAGGTGTAGTGGAGGTCGACCGAGAAGTAGCGCAGCAGCGTGTCGAGCGAGCTCGAGGCGTTCAGGTACTTCATCACCTGATTCGAGTAGCGCCCGATCTTCATGCGGTCGACCCGGTTCAGGTCGTGGAACCAGGTCGTCATCTCCTCGCCGGAGATGACGAGCGAGATCTGGCGCGGCGCCAGGTACTCCCAGCGCACCTGGTCGGGGGCGACGAAGGAGAAGACGCCGCGCGAGTCCTGGGGCAGCATGAGGAAGGCGCTCTCCTTGTGCTGCGAGAACTCGGCCTCGAGCGAGCTCAGGCCCTGTTGCTCGGCCTTCACCCGCTCCACCAGCACCTCGAGCCGCTCGCGCGGCAGCAGCCCGGGGTCCGCCGGGTCGCGCGGCGCCGCCCCCGGGAGCGGCGCGGCGGCGCCGAGCGCGAGGGCGCAGAGGAGGAGGCTCGGGAGGGGGCGCGGACGGAGGCTCACGGCGGGGGCCGATGGTAGCCCCAGGGACCTCCCGGCCGCAACCCGGGGGGCTCCGGGCGAGGGTTGACCCCGCGATGGGGCGGGTGCTACCTTCCGCCGGCGGCGCGCGCCGCCACCGCGTCTTCGAGGAGCCAGCCATGCCGGATCTGGGAACCAAGTGGGAGTGCTTCAGCTGCGGGGTCAAGTTCTACGACCTCGGGCGGCCGGAGCCCCTCTGCCCGAAGTGCGGGGCCGATCAACGGCAGGCCAAGAACCAGGAGACGACCGCCGAGGTCCTGAGCGCGCGCCGGCGCAAGCGCGAGGAGAGCGTGCTGCGCGAGCTCGAGGACGACGATCAGCTCGCCCCGGACGCCGAGGCCTCGTTCGACGCGGACGACGACGAGGAGGTCGAGGTCGCCGGAGACGAAGAGGAAGCCGACGACGACGATCTCGACGAGGAGTAGGCCGCACCCGCCCGCGCTCGTCGGCCTCGCGCTCGGCGCGAACCTCGGCGACGCCTGCGGCCAGATCGCGCTCGCGCTCCGCCGCCTCGCCGCGGCGCTCGGCCCGCTCCGGGTCGCCCCCCTCTATCGCAGCGCCCCCCTTCCCCCGGCCTCCGGGCCCGACTTCCTCAACACCGTGGTCCTGGCCGAGAGCGACCTGCCGCCGGAGGCGGTGCTGGCGCTCGCCAAGCGGCTCGAGGCGCTGGCCGGCCGGCGGCCCGGGCCCCGGGGGGCCGACCGGCCGCTCGACGTCGACCTGCTCTTCCACGGCGCCAGCCGCCGCGAGGGCGCCGAGCTGACGCTTCCCCACCCCGCCCTGCGCGGGCGGAGGTTCGTCCTCGCCCCGCTGGCCGACCTCGTCCCCGACCTCCCGCTCCCGCCCGACGGCGCCACGCCGCGCGAGCTGCTCGCGCGCCTTCCCCCCGGCCAGCGCGCCGAGCGCTGGACGCCGGCCGGCGGAACGCCGGCGGCGCAATGAGCCCGCTCGCCGGGACGCTCCTGCTCTGGCTCCCGCTCCTCGCCTGGGGGGCTCACGCCTGGATCCCCTGGGCCGCGGCCGAGGAGGAGCGCTGGCGCGCTCCCTGGCGCGCCGCTTCGATCCCGCTCGCGCTCGCGGCCGGACTCGCCCTGCTCGCCCGCTTCGCCGCCCAGCCCGACCTCGCGCTGGCCGCGGCGGTCGCGCCGGCGTTCGTCCCGCGCGGCACCGCCCTGCTGCTCCTGGTGGCCACCGCCACCGCGCTCGCCGCCGACCTGCTGCTCGCCGCCGGGGGCGAGCGGCTCTCCGCCTCGACCTGGCGGCTGGGGGCCTTCGCCGGTCTGCTCGCCCTGGTGGCCTACGCGATCGCGGCCGAGCGGCTCCGCACCGCCTTCCTCCCCCCGGCGGGCCCCCTCTCCGCGCTCGCTGGGCCGCTCGCCACCGCGGCGCTCGCGCTCGCCACCGCGCAGGCGTTCTCCGGGCCGCGCCGGGCCACCGCGGTGGCCGGGCTGCTGCTGCCGCTCCACCTGTTGCCGCTCCCGGCGCGCCTGCTCGACCTGGACGCCGCGGGCGGCCAGATCCTCACCCTCGGCGCCGCCTCCGCGCTCCTCCTCGCCGCTCCGTGGGTGCCGGATCGCCTGCGGCGGCCCGCGGCGCTGGCCGGCTCGCTGCTCGCAGCGCTCTTCCTCGCCGGGACGGAGCGGCTCGCCGCTTCCCTCCCCCTGCTGCCGGTGCTCGCTCCCTAGGCGAGGGCGGAGGGGAGGCGACCCCGCCGGCCGGGGCCGTTGCTATCCTCGTCCCGTGGCCGCGCCGCGCCCGCTCCTGCCCCTCTTCCCGCTGCCGGGGGTGGTCTTCTTCCCGGAGACCCTCCTGCCGCTCCACATCTTCGAGCCGCGCTACCGGGCGCTGGTGGCCGACCTGCTCGAGCTCCCGCCGGAGCAGCGGCTGGTGGGGATCACGCTGCTGGTCGACGACGAGGAGGAGGGCGTCCGCCTCCGGCGCGTCGCCAGCCCGGGCACCGCCGGGCGGCTGGTGCGGGTCGACCCCCTCCCGGACGGGCGCTACGACATCGTCCTGCGCGGCGCCTTCCGCATCGCCCTCGGCGAGGAGGTGGCCGGCCGGCCGTACCGGCAGGTGCACGCCGATCCGCTCTTCGAGACCGCGGCGGGGACGGCGCCCGCGGCCGACCTGCGGGCGGGCCTCCTCGCGGACCTCCTCGCCCTGGAGCGCGCCGGCGCCGCCGACCTGCCCGTGGCCTCCGAGACGGCGCTGTCGCTGGCCGGCGGCGGCCGCTTCTCCGAGCTCGTCAACCGCCTCCCCGCCGGCCTCGTGCAGCCCGCCGAGCGGGGCCAGCGGCTGCTCTCCCACGACCTCCCGGCGCGGACCGGGGAGGTCGCCGCCATCGTCGCCAGCCGGCGGCGCCTGCTCGCTTCGCTGGCGCCGTTCCGGCACCTCGCCGCCGACCCGCACTCGAACTGAGGCCCCCATGCTCTCCCTCCGCGACCCGGTCCACGGCTTCGTGCGCGCCGACCCTCTCGAGGCGGCCCTGATCGACAGCCACCCGCTGCAGCGCCTGCGCTCGATC
>JAHDVN010000384.1 GCA_023384635.1 Thermoanaerobaculia bacterium | reverse complement strand
CCGCTCCTGGGCGCGGGTCATGCCGACGTAGAGCAGGCGGACGCGCTCCGCCTCCTCGGTGCGGGCCGCGAACCGGCTCACTTCGTCCATGCCGAGGCTGCGGATGCCGAGCAGAGAGTACTCGGCCCCTCCATCCCGGTCACCTCTCCAGGCGTCGGACTCGCGATCCCCCCCGTGCCCGCGGTGGAGCTGGGGGAGGTAGACGTGCCGGAAGTCGAGACCTTTCGCCTTGTGGATGGTGAGCACCTGGACGGCGTCGCCGGTGCTCCGCGGCAGGCCCTTCGGCTCCTCGAGCTCTTCGGCCACGGCGCGCCGGAGCCAGCGAAGCACCGGCGCCGGGTCGCCGCCCGCCCGCTCGAGGTCGTCCACCAGCCGGTCGAAGAGGCGGCGGAGCGAGGCCAGGCGGTGGGCCCCGAGGAATCGCGCCGCGGCGAGCGCTTCGACCGGGAAGCGCGCGCGCAGGGCGGCGACGAAGCGATCGGAGGTGAGGCTCGAGTAGCCGGCGCGCAGGACGGCGACCCCCTCCACCGCCGCCTCGAGAGCGATCTCCCAACCCTGCGCCGCGGCGAGCCCGGGCGCGTCCGCAGCGGCGCTCTCTGCCGCCGCGCGCCCGGCGAGCGAGCGCAGCCCCGCCAGCGCCTCCGGGTCCGGCCCCGCGAGGGCGGCCAGGGCGGCGGGGAAACCCGCGGTCCAGAGCGGCAGGAGGGCGGCGTCGGGCACGCCGACCCACGGGGAGCGCAGCAGCGCCACCAGCGCCACCTGGTCGCCCGGGTCGAGCACCGTGCGGACGAGCGCCGCGGCGTCGATCACCTCGCGCTGCCGATAGAAGCTCCGATCCGACTCGACCTGGTACGGCACGCCCGCCTCGCGCAGCGCCGACAGGTAGTAGGGCAGGTCGCCGGTGGCCCGCAGCAGGATGGCGATCTCCGACCAGGCAGGGGCTTCGGCTCCGCCCGCCTCCCGCAGCTCGACGAGGTCGGCTGCAATCGCCGTGGCCTCGAGCCGGGTGGCCTCGTGAGCGGAGAGCGGCGGCGGTTCGCCGGAGGCCGCCTGCCAGGTCAACCAGTGCTCCACCGGAGCGCGCCCTGCGAGCGTGCAGCCGTGGGCGTCGGCCTTTTCGGGAGAGGGGACGAGAGCGACGAACGGCGGCTGGAGACCTGGCTCGGGAACGAAGGCGGGGGCCATCGCCCGCTCGACCTCCGCCAGGATCGCCGGGACCGACCGGAAGTTCACGGTGAGGGCCTCGACGCGCCCGCCGCGCTCCTCCAGCCGCCGCGCGAATCCCTCGTACGCCGCGAGGTCGGCGCGCCGCCAGCCGTAGATCGACTGCTTCGGGTCTCCCACCAGGAGGAGCCCGGGACCCTCGCCGGGGGGGGCGGCGAGCGCCAGCGCCTCGACGAGCCGGCACTGGAGCGAGTCGGTGTCCTGGAACTCGTCGACCAGGAGCTGCGTGATCCCGGCCCGGACGAGGCGGGCCACCGGACGATGCCGCTCGAGGAGCCGGACCGCCTTGCGCTGCAGCTCGTCGAACGAGACGAGCCCGAGGCGGTAGCGTCGCGCCTCGACCTCCTCGAGCAGGGGGAGGAGGGCGGTGCGGAGGGCGGCGAGCAGCTCGGGCTGGATCGCGGCGAGGTGCTCGAGCAGGCGCTGCACCCCGCCAGCGGCGTCGGCGAGCTGCGGGCGGACCTCGCCCAGGTGAGCCGCCTCCGTCTGCGTGAGCTCGCCCTTGGACCACTGTCCGAGCTTGGATCCGAGTCTCTTGTAGGCCGCCCGCGCATCGGCGAGGAGCATGTCGAGCGCGGCCGCGTCCGGACCCGCTGCGGCACGGGCCGCCAGCTCCCCGGCCACCTCGAGGGCCTCGCGCGCCTTGTCCAGCCGACCTCCCTTCGCGGGGAGCTGCGAGAGCGCGGCGGCGAGGTCGCCGGCCGCCGCGGCGAGCCGATCGAGGAGGGCCTGCCATCGCTCGGGGGCGAGGGGGTCCGCGCGCAGCTCCTCGGCCGTGGCCCCCTTCGCGAGGAGGGTTCGCAGCGCCTCGGCGAGCTTCGCCGGGCCGAAGCCCGCGCCGGCGAGGCTGAGGAGGGCGGGGTCTCCGGCCGCATAGCGTGCGGGAAGGAGCTCCTCGGCGACCTCCGTGAGCAGGAGGTCCGCGGCGGGGTCCTCCACGTCGACCACGAAGGCGGGATGCACGCCCGCCTCGGCCGGATGCGCGGCGAGCAGCGAGCGGCAGAAGCCGTGGATCGTCTGGACGTGGAGCCGGTCGACTGCCGAGAGGAGGTGCGTCGCGCGGTCGACGGCGCCTGCGCGCGCGAGCAGGTCGGCCGCCGCGGTGAGCTCCCTCGGCGGCTGCCGCTCCGGGCCGCGGTCGGCGAGGGCGGCGAGGAAGGCCGCGATCCGGTCGGCCATCTCCGCGGCGGCGGCCTCCGTGAAGGTGATCGCCACCACCCCGGAGGCGGCGCGAGTGGCGATCTCGCCCGGTTCGGTCGGCGGCAGGCCCTCGCGGGCGAGAGCGGCGGCGGCTCGCTCCCAGCCGGGACCCATCAGCCAGTGGACGATGCGGGAGACGAGGACCGCCGTCTTGCCGGTGCCGGCGCCCGCCTCGAGGAGGAGCGGGTGGTCCCACTCCTCGCAGGCCGCCCGGCGGGCCCGCGCGTCGGCGGTCCGGGCGTCGCGCCGCGAGGGGCTCACGTCCCCTCCACCCTCGGGGCCGGCGGCGGCAGGAGGTCGAACAGGGCGTGGGCGAGGCGCTCCCGCGGATCCCCGGCGTCCGGGTTCTCTCGCAGCTTCCTCACCCGCGCCGCGAAGGCGGCGCGCAGACCGGAGTCGTGCTGGGTGCAGGCGTCGAGGTACTCGCACGAGTCGCAGAGACGCGGCGGTTTCTCTTCCAGCTTCGGGTCGAGGAGGCGCGGCGGGAAGACCCCTTCCTCCCAGGCGCGGGAGAGCAGGTCCACGACGACGCCGAGCGCTCCCACCGCCTCGGCGTCGTTCCCCGCCACCTCGACCCGCCGCAGCCGGTCGTCGGCCTCGGGGTCGAGAAAGACGTAGACGCCGCGCGCGGTCGGACCGCCGGCGACGGCGTAGAGCGCGGCCTGGAGGCGCCTTCCCTCCCGAATCGCTTCGAGGAGCTTCCGGCGCCTGACGTCAGGTTTCACGCCGAGCGGATCCGCGGCTCCCGCCTTGAAATCGACGAGGAGGAGCTCCTCGCCGGACCTCTCGACGCGGTCGGCGCGGAACGGCACGGTC
>JAHDVN010000383.1:2825-3245 GCA_023384635.1 Thermoanaerobaculia bacterium | reverse complement strand
CGGAGACTCGCGCGGATTATAGACCGCGGAGCGAGCCGCTCCGGGCGGCGGCGAGGAAGCCGGCGAGCCGCCCGGCGACCGCATCGGGCGGCACGGCGATCCCCCACCGCCCCCGCCCCAGCGACTCGGGGAGGACCCAGCGGGGCCCCGCCTCGACCCCCTTCTTGTCCCGGCCGAGGGCGGCGAGCACCGCCGCCGGTTCGAGCGGCGGCAGCGCCGGCGGCGCCAGCCGGTCGAGGAGCGTCTCGAGGCGGGGCGCGAGATCGGAGGCCCAGCCGCGGTCGCGCGCCAGGAGCAGCGCGAAGCGGATCCCCCACGCGACCGCATCGCCGTGGGCGAGCGCCCCGTGCCCCGCCGCCGTCTCGAGCGCATGCCCCAGGGTGTGCCCGAAGTTCAGGAGCGCCCGCTCGCCCCGCTCCT
>JAHDVN010000383.1:0-2815 GCA_023384635.1 Thermoanaerobaculia bacterium | reverse complement strand
CCACCACCTCGGCCTGGGCGCGCGCCGCCGCCGAGACCACCGGGCCGAGGGCCTCGCCCGCCAGCAGCCGGTCGAGGTCGCGCTCGACGCGGGCGAGGAGATCGGGGGCGAGCAGCGCCGCCACCTTGACCACCTCCGCGAGCCCTTCGCGCAGCGCCTCCCGCGAGAGCGTCGCGAGCCAGGCCGCCTCGGCGACCACGAGCGCCGGATGGTGGAAGAGCCCGACCAGATTCTTCCCCTCCGGCAGGTCGACCGCGGTCTTGCCGCCGATCGCGGCGTCCACCTGGGCGAGGAGAGTCGTCGGGCAGTGCGCCACCTCGATGCCGCGCAGGAAGGCGCCGGCCACGAAGCCGCCGAGGTCAGTGAGGCTGCCGCCGCCCAGGCAGAGGAGGCGGCTGTCGCGCCGCCCGCCGCGGGCGGCCATCTCCCGCCAGAGGCGCTCGGCCTCGCCGATCGTCTTGGCCGCCTCGCCGTCGGGGGCCGAGAGCTCCTCGACCGCCGCGGCCGCGGCGCGGACCGGGTCGAGCGCGGCGCCGTGGAGCGCCCGCACCCGCGGCGAGGAGAGGACGAAGAGGCGCCGGCCGGCGACCCAGGCGCGGAGCTCCTCGCCCGCCGCCGCGAGCGCCCCCGCCCCGCACCAGATCGCGCTCTCGCCGCGCGGGGTTGAGAGGGAGAGCCGCTCCGCGGCCCGCGCCGTCAACCCGCCTCCGGCCGCCGGGAGAGCGCGACGCCCAGCTCCGCGAGCTGCCGGGCATCGACCGCCGATGGCGCCTCGGTCATCAGGCAGGTGGCCGAGGCGGTCTTCGGGAAGGCGATCACGTCGCGCAGCGAGGTCGCCCCGGCCATGAGCATCACCATGCGGTCGAGGCCGAGTGCCAAGCCGCCGTGCGGCGGGGCGCCGAGGCGCAGCGCGTCGAGCAGGAAGCCGAAGCGCTCCCGCGCCTCGGCGGCCTCGATGCCGAGCAGCCGGAAGACGCGCTCCTGCACCTCCCGGTCGTGGATCCGGATCGAGCCGCCGCCGAGCTCGGTGCCGTTGAGCACCACGTCGTAGGCGCGGGCGCGCACCTGGCCCGGATCGCTCTCCAGCCGCGCGAGGTCGCGCGGATCGGGGCTGGTGAACGGGTGGTGCATCGCCACCCAGCGCCCCGCCTCCGGATCCCGCTCGAGGAGCGGGAAGTCGTGCACCCAGAGGAACGCCCAGCGCCCCTCCGGCACGAGGCCGAAGGTCCTCGCGAGCTCGAGCCGGAGCGCGCCGAGCGCCTCGGCGGTGCTCCGCTCCGGTCCCGCCACCAGCACCGCGAGGCCGCCCTCCTCGAGGCCGAGGGCGGCGGCCGCCGCCTCCATCTCGCCGGCCGTGAGGCTGTTCTTGACCGTGAAGGCGAGCTCGCCCCGCAGGCGCCGGAGCGTCAGCACCCCGGCCGCGCCGGAGCGGCGGGCGAGCTCCGCCCAGCCGTCCGCCTGCTTGCGCGAGGCCCCGGCTGCGCCCGGCACCGCGATCCCCCGCACCACGCCCCCCTGCTCGACCGCTTCGCGGAAGCCGCGGAAGCCCGAGGACCCGAGCGCACCCGAGAGGTCGGTAATCGGCAGCTCGAAGCGCAGGTCCGGGCGGTCGGAGCCGTAGCGCGCCATCGCCTCGGCGTAGGTCAGCCGCGGGAACGGCAGCGCCGGCGCGACCCCCACCAGCGGCAGAACCCGCGCGAAGAGCCCCTCGATCAGCCCGAAGATCTCCTCCTCGGTCGGGAAGGAGAGCTCGAGGTCGATCTGCGTGAACTCCGGCTGACGGTCGGCGCGCAGGTCCTCGTCGCGGAAGCAGCGCGCGATCTGGAGATAGCGCTCGAAGCCGGCCACCATGAGCAGCTGCTTGAAGAGCTGGGGCGACTGCGGCAGGGCATAGAACTCGCCGCGGTGGACCCGCGAGGGGACGAGGTAGTCGCGCGCCCCTTCGGGGGTCGACTTGGTGAGGATCGGGGTCTCGATCTCGAGGAAGCCCTGCTCGTGGAAGTACTGTCGCGCCTCGTGGGTGATCCGGTGGCGGAGCTCGAGGTTGCGCTGCAGCTCCGGCCGCCGCAGGTCGAGGTAGCGGTAGCGCAGGCGGGTCTCCTCGAGCGCCTCGGCGCGATCGTCGAGCTGGAACGGGAGCGGGTCGCTCTTCGAGAGCACCTCGATCCGGTCGGCCTCGACCTCCACCTCGCCGGTCGCCATGCGCGGGTTGACCGCCGCCGGCTCGCGCGCCACCACCGTCCCCTCGACCTCCAGCACCCACTCGGCGCGCACCGGCTCGAGGAGCGCCGCGAGATCGGCGCGCGTCTCCGGGTGCACGACCACCTGCGCCACCCCGGTGCGATCCCGCAGGTCGACGAAGAGCAGGCCGCCCAGGTTCCGGCAGCGCTGCACCCAGGCCTGCAGCCGCACCCGCGTCCCGATCGCTTCCCGCGTCAAGGTCCCCGCGCCGATGCGCTTCATGGCTTCTCCTCGAAGAAGCGCCGCAGGCGGGCGGCCGCCTCGGCGAAGGCGAGCCGCGTCTGTTCGCGGCTGCCGAGATCGCGCAGCGAGAGCTCGCCCGCGGCGAGCTCCTCCTCGCCGACGAAAGCGATGGCGGGAGCGGCGAGCTGCTCGGCGAGCTGGAAGAGGCGCGGCGGCCGCGCCCCGGTCTCGACCACCGGCACCCCCGCGCCGCGCAGCGCCTCGGCGATCGCCGCCAGCGGCGAGACGCCGTCCGCGCTCTCCGGCAGCCTGCCCGCCGCCGCCAGCAGCACCGGGCCGCGGTGCCGCCGGGGGTCGCGCAGCGGCGAGTCCTCCGGCAGCACCTCGAGCA
>JAHDVN010000382.1:1804-3248 GCA_023384635.1 Thermoanaerobaculia bacterium | reverse complement strand
GGGGCTGGCGCGACGGCGGGCTCTTCGCCGCCGCCGACCTGCTCGCCCCCGAGGGGCGGGCGTGGATCGACGGCGCCGGCCGGATGGCGCTCGCCGGCGGCCGGTTCGCGCTCGCGCCGGAGCTCGCCGGGGCGCTCGACGACGCGCTGCAGGAGACGAACGAGCTGACGCTGGAGCTGGAGCTCGAGCCCTGGTCGGTCGACGCCGGCGCAGGCGGGCCGATCCTCTCGCTCGCCAACGCCCCGGCCTCGCGGAGCTTCGCGCTCTGGCAGGAGGGGGAGCGGCTGCTGCTCTACCTGCGCACCTCGGACACCGGCCCGGCGGGGGCCCCGCCGGTCGAGGTCGGGCGGCTGGACAGCGCGCGGCCGGTGCGCCTGGCGGTCGCCTTCACTCCCGGTCGCCTCTCCTCGTACCTCGACGGCGTCCCGTTCGTCGAGGAGCGCGTGGTGCCCGGCGACTTCTTCCATTGGCGGGCGGTCCACCTCGCGGTGGGCGGCGAGGAGCGCGGCCACGACCGGTGGCTGGGCTGGGTTGCGAGCCTGCGGATCGCGGCGCGGCGGGAGCGCGCCGCCGAGATCGCGGAGAGCCACCGCCGGCGCCGGGCGGAGCGACCGCCGCCGGCGCCGTCGCTCGCCGCCGAGCTGCGGCTGCTCGCGACCTCCGAGGCCGCCGATCTCGCGGCGATCGCCCCGTACCGCGAGTCGCTCCTCGTCCAGGAGCTCGAGGTCGTCCGCCCGCTCGTGGGAGAGCTCCCGGCCGGGCGCCTCCGCGTCGCCCGCTGGGCGCACCTCGCGGGCGAGCGGCTGCCGGCGGCGGGCGCGCGGGCGGGCGACCGGTCCGTGCTGCGGCTGCGGCCGTTCGCGGGCGAGGCGCGGGCCCAGAGCCTCTACCTCGCGGACACCCTTCCGGAAGCCTGGGATCTCCCGCTCTACCTCGACGTCGGGCTCGATCTCGACGGGGCGGGCGCCGGGGAGTGACGGGTGGTCTTCAGCTCCCACCTCTTCGTCTTCGTCTTCCTGCCGCTCGCCCTCGGCCTCTACTACGGCCTGCCGCGCGCGGCGCGCCACGGAGCGCTGGCGCTGCTCTCCTACCTCTTCTACGGCTGGACGAACCCGGCCTTCTGCCTGCTGCTCCTCGCCTCCACGCTCGTCGACTACGTCTGCGGGCTTGCCCTGACCGGGCACCGGCCGTGGCGTGGGTTGGGGGAGCCGCCGCTGCTGGCGCGCGGCGGGGCGCGGAGCCGCGGCCAGCGCGCCGCGCTCGCGGTCTCGATCGCCACGAACCTCTCGCTGCTCGGCTTCTTCAAGTACTTCGACTTCGCGGTCGAGAACTGGAACTGGCTCGCCGGAGCGCTCGGGATCCCGGAGGCGGCGATCGCGACGGCGCTCGCTCCGGGAGGCGGTCCGTCCGATTCCGCTGGCGGCCCCTCGTCCACGGTGCATTG
>JAHDVN010000382.1:0-1794 GCA_023384635.1 Thermoanaerobaculia bacterium | reverse complement strand
ATCAGCTTCTACACCTTCCAGTCGATGAGCTACACCATCGACGTCTACCGCGGCGACGCGCGCGCGCTGGGCTCCTTCGTCGACTTCGCCTGCTACGTCTCGATGTTCCCGCAGCTCGTGGCGGGGCCGATCATCCGCTTCTCGGAGGTCGCCGACCAGCTGCGCGCCCGCACCCACACCCTCGCCAAGGCGGCGCGCGGCGCGGCGTTCCTCTCGGTCGGGCTGGCCAAGAAGGTGCTGCTGGCCAACCCGTGCGGCAAGGTGGCGGACACCGTCTTCGACGCCTCCTGGGCGAGCCCGCTCGACGCCTGGACGGGGCTCGTGGCGTACGCCTTCCAGATCTACTTCGACTTCTCGGGGTACTCGGACATGGCGATCGGGCTCGGGCTCATGCTCGGCTTCGCCTTCCCGAAGAACTTCGACTCCCCCTACCGCGCCGACTCGATCGCCGACTTCTGGCGCCGCTGGCACCTCTCGCTCTCGACCTTCCTGCGCGACTACCTCTTCCTGCCGCTCGCCTGGGCGACCGGGCGCCGGCTCGACCGCTTCTCGCTCCCGGCGCGGCGGGAGGGGCTCGTCACCTACGCCGTCGCGGCGCTGGCCACGATGACGCTGGCGGGGCTCTGGCACGGTGCGGCCTGGAACTTCGTCGCCTGGGGGACGCTCCACGGCCTGCTGCTCGTGGGAGAGCGCGGGCTGGGGAGCCGCAATCCGGTGCGGCGTCTGCCGCGCACTCTGCGGGTGGGGATCACCTTCGTCGTCGTGCTCCTCACTTGGGTCCTCTTCCGCGCCGCCGACCTGCCGGCGGCGCTGCGCTACTACGGTTGGCTGCTGGGTGCGGGCGAGGCGATCTCCGGGGCGGCGCTGATTTCGGGGATCGTGCGCGTCCCGTACCACCTGCTCGTCCTCGCCGTCGCTGCGGCGGTGGTCTGGGGCGCGCCCCAGGCCTGGACCTGGACGCGCGAGCTCGGCTGGCGCCGGGCCGCGCTCTGCGGCGCGCTGGTCGTGGCGGCGCTCGCGGCGCTCGCCACGCAGGAGTTCAACCCGTTCATCTACTTCATCTTCTGAGCCCGATGCGCGACCTTCCCCCGCCTCCCCGCGAACGCGAGGCCCTTTCCGAGATCGAGGCCACCCGCGTGGTACCCGCGGCGGGGCGCGCCCTGCTCGCGCTGCTGGCGGCGCTGCCGCTCCTCTGGTGGGGGCTCGAGATCGGGGCGGGGAGTCTCTTCTCGGGTCGCGGGCTGTTCGCGGGCGCGTTCTCCGGGCCGCTCCCGGAGGGAGCGCGGTCGGCGAACCGGGAGCTCGCGCTGCGCATGGCAGCGCTCGAGGACCGGATCGACCGAGAGTCGGTTCTCTCCTCCGCGGTGCGGCCGCCGGTGCAGGCGCTCCTGACCGGGCTCCTCGGCGCCGGCAACGAGCGGGCCTACCCGGGGCGCGGTGGCGAGGTCTACTTCCGGGAGGACGTCGACCACCTGACCGGCCCGCCGTTCCTGGCCGGATCGACCGGCACCGGCGGGCATCGTGTCGCCGCGGCCGAGCCGACGGCGGCGCGCGCCGACGATCCCCGGCCGGCGATCCGCGAGCTGCACGAGTTCCTCGCCGCCCGCCGCATCGCGCTGCTCCTCCTGCCGGTGCCGGGGAAGCCCTCGATCCACCCGGAGGGCTTGGCGCCCAGCGCCGTCGAGCCGTCGTGGGGCAACCCGTCGGAGCGTCCGCGGGGCCGGGTGCGCGCGGCGGCGGGGGGCGTGGTGGTCGATCCCGCGCCGCGCCGCGCCGCCGGGGCGCGGGGCGGGG
>JAHDVN010000005.1 GCA_023384635.1 Thermoanaerobaculia bacterium | reverse complement strand
CCGGGCGCAGATCGCTGGGCCCCCCCCCGGGGGGGGTGACCGAACGGCAAGAGTCAAACGGCCGCCGGGGTGGGGGCTGTCCCCACGCACGTGGGGGTGTACCGGTCGGGACGCGAGCGATTCCCTTCGCGCAGTGGCTGTCCCCACGCACGTGGGGGTGTACCGGAGAAGGCCCTCGAAGCCGTCTTCACCCTGCTCGCTGTCCCCACGCACGTGGGGGTGTACCGATCGCCCCGCGCTTCGCCCCGAGGACCCGGTCCGCTGTCCCCACGCACGTGGGGGTGTACCGTCTCCGGTGACGCAGAACGCGGCCACGGTGGCCGCTGTCCCCACGCACGTGGGGGTGTACCGGAAATGCCCATGGAGACCGAGACGTTCAAGTCCGGCCGTCCCCACCCCAGTGGGGCTGAACCTAGTACTGAGGCACCCGGCCTCTCGAACAGGGCCTGTCGGTTCCCCGCAGCTGCCGACCGGATGGGCTGCGTCCCCCGGCCCCGCCCGAACGGACGGCCGCGGGGCGGGCGGTTCACGCGTACGATGCGGCGGTCTGGCAAGGAGGTTCCGATGCCCCTGTCCTGCTCAGCCCGTTCGCTCGCTTCGCTCCGCTCGCTCGGCTCCGTCTCGGTCTTGGCCCTCCTGCTGCTCGCCGGCGCCGCCGGCGCGGCTGCGCCCGCGATCCCGCTGCCGCACGCGGGGTTCGAGGAGGTGGGAGAGGAGGGACTCCCCGCCGGGTGGCGGGTGGCGGGGGTGGAGCCCGAGGGGGTTGGTGCACCTGCCGTGCGGGACACCGCCGTGGCGCGCAGTGGCGGGGCGAGCCTGCGGATCGCGAGCGGGGAGCTCGCTTCGGTCACGGTGGTGTCCGATCCCGTGGCGCTCGAGGTGGGGAAGGTCTACCGGCTGCGGGCGTGGGTGAAGACCGAGGGGGTGGTCTCCGATCCGCTGGCGCGCTATCCCACGGCGGTGCCGGCCTGCCTCGCGATGGCCTCTTTCCCGTTCACCAACCACTCGCCGGCGGCCGGGGCGACGCGCGACTGGAGCGAGCTCGAGATGCGCTTCGTCGCCACCCGCGCCGCCGACCGCGTGACGCTGCACCTCGGGCGCAACGGCGGGGCGAAGGGGACCGTCTGGTTCGACGACCTCGCGCTCGAGGAGGTCACCGACGTCGCCGACTGGCTGCCGCTCGAGACCGTGCGCTGGGCCGACCGCGGCTGGCGCGCCGAGCAGGGAGGCTGGATCCTCGTCCACGTCGAGGGGGAGCCGTACGCGAGGGGCTACCAGCACGGCTATCTCCTCGCCGACGAGCTCGCCGCCGACCTCGCCAAGCTCGCCATCGTCGCCACCGCCCAGGACCCGGCGGCCGGCTGGGCGGCGGTGCGCACGCTGGCCGACGCCACCATGCTGCGCGGCTTCTCCGAGGAGCTCTTGACCGAGATGCGCGGCATCGCCGACGGCGCGGCGCGCGGCGGCGCGAAGCTCCACGGGCGGGCGGTCGATTTCCTCGACGTCGTGACCATGAACTCCTCGATCGACGTCGACTACCTCAAGGCCGGCCTCGCGGTGCTGCCGCACGCGCTCACCGGCCGCAGCTTCCTCACCGCCGAGGAGGAGCTGGCGATCCCGGACGGCTCGCACAAGTGCTCGGCGCTCGCCGCCACCGGCGCGGCCACCGCCGACGGCCGCGTCGTCTTCGGCCAGATCTTCATGTGGTCCGGCTACACCGGCGTCCACTTCAACGTGCTCCTCGATCTCGTCCCCACCTCCGGCCAGCGCGTCGTCTTCCAGACCTTCCCCGGCGGCATCCACTCGGGGACCGACTTCTACATGAACGGGGCCGGCATCGTGATCGGCGAGACCACGGTGGCGCAGACGCCCTGGAACCCCGCGGGCGCGCCGATGAGCGACCGCATCCGCCGCGCCGTGCAGTACGGCACCACGATCGACGAGGTGGTGGCGATCCTCGCCGAGCGCAACAACGGCATGTACACCAACGACTGGCCGATGGCCGACGTGAAGACCGACGAGACCGCGATCTGCCTGCTCGGCACCGCCGAGAAGCAGCTCTGGCGCTCGGGCGAGAACCCGTTCGGCACCGAGGGGTTCCTCTGGGCGAACAACAACCCGCGCGACCCCGAGGTGCGGGCCGAGTACGCCCACCAGCCGAACGGCGCCCCCTACGACCCGGTCTTCGCGCCCTGGAACCGCGACCTCGCCTTCAACGACTACTACCGGCGCGAGAAGGGGAAGATCGACGTCCCCTCGCTCGCCCGCCTCTTCGCCACCTCGCCGGTCAACCTGCCGCACGCCTGCGACGGCAAGATCACGACCTCCGAGATGGCCGAGAAGCTCGTCTTCTGGGCCCATCACGGGAAGGTCACGCTGCGCGAGAAGTTCCCGGCCAAGGGGAACCGCCGGATGCCCGACCTGCCCGGTGCGCAGCCGCACCTGACCCTCGGCTACACCGCGGTGACGCCGATCTGGCTCGCCGAGAAGCTCGGCGAGGCGAAGGCGGCGGGGCGGTTCGACGCGCTGCCGAAGGCGGCCGAGGAGGCGAAGCTCGACCTCGCCGCGGTCGCGGACCGCTTCGCCGTCGAGGAGAAGCGGCTCTGGCAGGGAACGCTCTTCCCCGCCGCGGCCGCCGACCACTGGCTCGCCTCCGGCACCGCCGGCTACTGGCAGGTGCTGCACGGGCTGCCGGAGGGCGACGCGAAGCGCGACGCGGCGATCGGCGACGCGCTGGCGCGGCAGAACGTGCTCCTGCTCGCCACCCTGGCGCGCGACGAGGACCTGCCGGCCAACCGCGCCGAGCGCTCCTACACCCGCTACGCGCCGTACCGCGTGGCGCGGGTCAAGGGGACGTTCGCGCTCCATCAGCTCCGCCTCCACCTCGGGACCGAGGTCTTCCTGAACCTCATGCGCACCGTGCACGAGCGCTTCGGCGGCAAGACGATCGCCACCGCCGACTTCCTCGCCGTGGCGCGCGAGGTCGCGGGCCGCGACGTGGCGCCGATCGTCTCGCCGTGGCTCGAGCGCACCGGCTTCCCGGAGCCCGCGCCGCGGGTGAGCTACGCCAAGGCGAAGGAGGGCTGGCGGGTGACGGTCGAGGTGACGCAGCCGCCGGGCAACACCTACCCGCTCGCCACCAGCGTCGAGATCGAGACGGCGAAGGCGCGCGTGCGCCATCCGCTGCGGCTCGCCGGCGAGCGCACCGCCGCGACCTTCGTCTCGCGGGAGAAGCCGCGCGCGGTCCGCTTCGATCCGGGGAGCGACCTCCTGATCGCCCGCAGCCGCTGGGCCGCCTGGCCGCACGTCACCGAGCGCTGGCCGGAGGCGCTGATCGTCCACGGCACGACGCGCGCCGACGAGGCGCAGCGCACGCTGGCGCTGCGCTTCCAGACGGCGCTCGCCGACAGCTTCAGCGAGGAGCTGATTCCGGTCGTGAAGGACGCGGAGGTGACGTCCGAGCAGCTCGCGACGCGCGACCTGCTGCTCCTCGGCGGCCCGGCCGACAACGCGCTCGTGGCGCGCGCGCTCGCGGCGCTCGGAGATTCGGCGCCCGCGACGTTCGGCGACGGCTTCTTCCGCTTCCGCGGCGAGACCCACGGCCGCGCCGGCGAGGGCCTCTTCCTCGCGCTGCCGAGCCCCTTCGCCCCCGACCGCCTGCTCTACCTCTTCGCCGCCAACTCGGCGCTCCAGCTCTACGACATGACCAAGGCCTACACACCGGGTCTGCCCGCCTGGGCGCTCTACGAGGGCGAGAAGGCCACCGCCCAGGGCTACCTCGACGAGCCGGCGTTCGTCTTCGCGGGGCCGTGAGCCGCCCGCTCCCGGCGCGCCGCGCCCCGCGAGCGGGCCACCGCCGCTCTCTCCTGGCCGCCGCTCTCTTCCTCGCCGCGGCGCGCCTCCTCGCTGCGGCGGCGGACGCCGCGGTCCGCGAGGGACCGCCCGCCGACACCGGCCCCGGCTTCCTCTTCTCGACCCTCCCCTGCGCGGAGGCGGCGCTCGGGGGGACCTGGGCGCGGCTGCGGGGGGAGGCCGAGCGGCGGTTCCCCACCCTCGCGCTCACCGAGGTCGAGGATCTCCACCTCACGCTCGTCTACGTCGGGGCGTGGCGGCACGGGGATCTCGACCGGCTCCGCGCGCTCACGCATCTCGTCCCGGGCGAGCCGGCCGTCCTCACCCCGTCGGTCGCGGCGCTGGGGCAGGAGCGCCACGTCGTCGCCGTCGATCTCGGCGGGGCACCCGCGGGCTGGGCCGCGGCGGTGGTGGCCGCGAAGGCCGAGCTCGTGCGGCTGGGCCTCAAGGCCCCGGACCGCTACGACGCGACCTTCCGCCCGCACGTGACGCTCGCCGCGGCGCGCCACCGGCCGCCGACGGAGGCCGACCGGCGGGCCCTCGACGCCTTTGCGGCCTGGCTCGAGGAGCGCGTCGCCGCCGATCCGGCGGCCTTCACCGTGGCGGTCGGGCCCGGCTCGCCGGTGCGGCTCTGGGTCGCGGGCGCGCCGCGGCCGCCCGGCGCCCCGGCCTACGTCGCGGTCGAGGAGCTCGCCGCCCCACCGGACGAGATCCGGCGCTAGGGGCGCTCCCGCCTCAGACCCCGCGCTGGCAGTAGCAGGGCGAGTCGATCTGGACGTCGGCGCCCGCCCAGGCGGCGCGGAACTCCTGCTCGAACGCAACTGCCTCGGCGTCGCGCCCCTGGAGGCGCAGGGCGCGGCCCATGCCGTAGAGCGACCAGCCGTTGCCCGGGAGCTTCGCGAGGTCGGCGCGGAAGACCGCCTCGGCCTCCTCGGCGCGCTTGGCGGCGAGCAGGGTGGCGCCGAGGGCGTGGCGCACCGGCAGGATCCAGTCCGGCGGCTCGTCGTAGCGCAGCGCGTCCTCGCGCTCGACCGCCTCGCGCAGCCGCGCCAGGCCCTCGTCCAGCTCGCCGGCGCGCACCAGGATCTCGCCCTCGAGCACCGCCTCGGCCACCGCGAGCAGGGCGTGCGCCGGGTTGTTGCCGAAGGTCGCCTCCGCGGCCACCAGCGCTCGCCCCTGCTCGAAGGCGGTCTGCTCGGCGCGGGCCTCTTCGATCTTCCCCTGCGCCGCGTAGGCGACGCCGCGCGCGTAGTGGCGCAGGGCGCGGCTGAGCGGCAGATAGGGCGCCGGCTCCGGCTCGGCGAGGATCTCCTCCCAGCGGCCGAAGCGCATCAGCACCTCGATCGGCATCGCCACCCAGCCGTCGGCCACCAGCGCGTACTCCTCGAGCCACGCCGCCGGCATGTCCGCCACCATCTCGCGCACGCTCGCCAGCGCGAGCCCGCTCTGCCCCACCATCATCGCCGCGAAGGCGCGCATGTGGTGGTTGTGGGCCATGTAGATGCGGTAGAAGCCCTGCTCGGGGCGGCGCTCCCGGTAGGCGCGGTCGGCCGCCATCGCCTTCGTGTTGGCGACGATCGCCTCGCGCCAGCGCCCGCGGCGCACGTCGATGTGCGAGGGCATGTGGACCATGTGGCCGACCCCGGGCATGAGGTCGCGCAGCGCGTCGGCGGCCGCGTCGGCCCGCCCCGGCTCGGGCGACGCCTCCACCGCGTGGATGTAGAGGTGGGTCGCGAGCGGATGGCGCGGGGTGCGCGCGAGGACCTGCTCGAGCAGCGCCACGATCTCGCCGGTCCACGGCTGCGGCGTGCCGTCGGGGAGCCAGAGGTCCCAGGGGTGGACGTCCATCAGCGCCTCGGCGGTGAGGGCCCCGATGTCGTCGTCGTCGGGGTAGTCGCGCCAGACCCCGCGCATCGCCTCGGCGTAGGCCGCGTCGAGGGGGGCGCGGTCCTCGGGTTGCGGCCAGGCGTAGCGCGCCGCGAGCGCCTCGATGAGGGCCCGCTCCGTCTCGGTGCCGCGCCCGGCGTGGGCGCGCGCCTCGGCGAGCGCCTCCCAGGCCGCCATGGCCCGCTCCTCGCTCACCGCGGGGTTGTTGATGTGCGGGCCGTGGGCGTAGGCGATCCCCCAGTGCGCCATCGCGCACTCCGGGTCGTGGCTCGCGGCGCGGGTGAAGGCGCGGATCGCCTCGTCGTGGTTGAAGCCGTAGAGGTAGGCGAGGCCGCGGTCGAACTCCCGCTGCGCCTCGGGCGAGCGGGTGGTCACCGCGCGCCGGTGCGGCCCCAGTCCCTCCGGGTCGGCCGCGGTGCCGGGCGCGGGCGGCGCCGGGCCGCCGCAGGCCGCGAGGGCGAGAGCGAGAACGAAAACAACGAAAGACACGGGTCTCCACATGGGGCACCTCCCGGGGGCGACATCGTCCGTCTGGTTGGTGACGCGAAAAGTACGCGAACGGAGCCGTCTCGCACAAGGCCCGCGGCACCGACACGAGAGCCCCGCTCTCCGGTTTCGCGCGCTCGCGATATCGTCGCGCCGCATGCGACACGGCAGCTTCCTCCCCCTCCTCCTCGCGCTGCTCACCGCGGCCTCCGCGGCCTGCCGGCGCGAGCCGCCGCGGCCCGCGCCGCCCTCCACCCCCCGCGCCGCCGCGCACGCAGAGGAGCAGTGGCTCGTCGACGCCACCGCCGCCGCGGGGCTCGACTTCGTCCACGAGAACGGCGCGGTGGGCGAGCTCTACTTCGTCGAGAACGTGGGCGCCGGCGCGGCGCTCTTCGACTGCGACGGCGACGGGGACCTCGACCTGCTGCTGCGCCAGGGCGGAGCGCTCGTCGGCGAGCCGCCGCCGGGCGCGCCGACCGACCGCCTCTACCGCAACGATCTCGGTCCCGCAGGGGTACGCTTCGTGGACGTGACCGCCGGCAGCGGCCTCGACCGGCCCGCCTACGGGATGGGCGTCGCCACCGGCGACTACGACGGCGACGGCCATGTCGATCTCTACCTCACGAACTTCGGCCCCGACCGGCTGCTCCGCGGCCTGGGCGACTGCCGCTTCGAGGACCGCACGGCCGCGCTCGGGAAGGTCGCCGACGGGTGGAGCGTGCCGGCCACCTTCTTCGACGCCGACGGCGACGGCTGGCTCGACCTCTGGGTGGGCGGCTACGTCTGCTACGCGGTGGCGGAGAACCGCCGCTGCTTCCGCGCCGACTCCGCCCCCGACTACTGCGGGCCGACCACCTACCCGGCGGCGCGCGACCGCTTCTGGCGCAATCGCGGCGACGGGACGTTCGAGGAGCGGACCGGTCCGGCCGGCTTCGCCGCCGGCGAGCCCGGGCGCGCGCTGGGCGCGGTGGCGCTCGACGTGGACCGCGACGGACGGCTCGACCTCTTCGTCGCCAACGACGCCACCGACAACCACCTCTGGATGAACCGCGGCGGGAGCTTCGCCGACGAGGGGCTGGCGCGCGGCGTGGCGGTCAACGCCGCCGGCCTGCGCACTGGCGACATGGGCGTCGAGGCGGCCGATTTCGACGGCGACGGCGATCTCGATCTCGCGGTGACCCATCTGCCAGAGGAGGGGCTCGGCTACTGGGACAACGACGGCGCCGGCTGGTTCTGGGAGCGCGGGGCGGCGGCCGGCCTGGTGCGCTGGACGGCCGGCGACACCGGCTTCGGCACCGCCGCGCTCGATCTCGAGAACGACGGCTGGCCCGACCTCTACCTCGCCAACGGCACGGTGCGCGCCATCGAGCGGCTCTCGCGCCCCGGAGCGACCGTGCCGCTCGACCAGCCGAACCGGCTGCTGCGCAACCTCGGCGGCGCCACCTTCGACGACGTCTCGGCCGCCGCCGGCCCCGCGCTCGCCCCGTCGGAGGTGAGCCGGGGCACCGCGGTCGGGGACGTCGACGACGACGGCGATCTCGACCTCGTGGTCACGAACAACGCCGGCCCCGCGCGGCTGCTCCTCTCCGACGCCGCGGTGCGCGGCCCCTAGCTCGGCCTGCGCCTGCTGAGCGCCGACGGGCGCCAGGACGCGCTCGGCGCCGAGGCGACGCTCGTCTGCCCCTCCGGCCGGCGCCTGCTGCGACGCGTGGCGACCGACGGCTCCTACGCCTCGGCCCGCGACCCGCGGCTCCTCTTCGGCCTCGGCGGCTGCGGCGATCTCGAGGCGGGCGGCGAGCTCGAGGTGCGCTGGCCGTGGGGCGGCCGCGAGGGCTTCCCGGTACCGCCGCCGGGGCGGTACGCGACCCTGCAGCAGGGCGATGGTACGCCGCTCCCCTGAGCGGGGCGGGTCCGCCCTGCGCACCGCGCTCCTGCTCGCGGCGCTCGGCCCCCTCGCCTGCGGCGCGCCTCCGGACGGGGCTCCGGCGGCGCGGCCGGTGCCCCCCGCCGCGCTCCCGGCGCCCGACCTCTCGGCGCTCGAGCCGGCGGTCGCGGAGCGCGTCGGCGCCGCGCAGAGCGAGGCGACGAGCGCGCTCGCCGCCGCCGCGAGCCCGCCGGCCCGCGCAGCGGCGCTCGCCGGGCTCGCCCGCGTCTACCACGCCCACGCGCTCGCCGCGCCGGCCCGCGCGGCGTATGCCGCCGCTCTCGCCGAGACCCCGCGCGACCCCGGGCTGCTCTACCTCGCCGCCCGGCTCGAGCTCGACGAGAACCGGCTCGCGGAGGCGGAGGCGCTCTTCGCGCGCGCGGTGGCCGCCGACCCGACCGACGCCCACGCCCGGGAGGGGCAGGCGAGCGCGCTGCGCCGGCTCGGCCGGCGTGCCGAAGCCCTCGCCGCCGCCGAGGCCGCGGCGGCGACCGACCCCGCGCACGGCCGCGCCTGGCTGACCCTCGCGGAGGCCGCCGCCGACGCCGGCGAGCCCGCGCGTGCGGCCGAGGCCTACGCCCGCCTCTTCGCCCTCCACCCGGAGGCGTCGAAGTACCGCGCGCCGTACGCGCAGGTGCTGCGCCGGGCCGGGGAGACGGCGGCGGCCGAGACCCAGCTCGCGCTGCGCGGCGAGGGCGTGCCGGTGATCGTCGACGCGCGGTTGGCGGAGGTGGCGGCGCTGCGCACGAGCCATCGTCTCGACCGGATCGACGGCGCCCGGATGATCCAGACCGGAGCGGTCGCCGCCGGGGTCGAGCTCTTGGAGCGGGCGCTCGCCGCCGACCCCGACGACCCGGAGATCCGCCACGACCTCGCCGTCGGCCTGCTGCGGCTCGGGCGCACCGAGGAGGCGGTCGCGCGGTTCGCCGAGGCGGCGCAGCTGCGCCCACAGGACCCGGGTGCCCACTTCGCCCTCGGCACCGCCCTCGCGCGGATCGGGCGCGCGGCCGAAGCCGAGGCCGCCTACCTCGCCGCCCTCGCGCGCGATCCCGGCCACCTCGACGCGCGCCAGAACCTCGCCAACCTCCGCCTGCGGGCGGGGCGCTTCGACGAGGCGCTCTCCGACTTCGCGCTCCTGCGCGCCGCCGCTCCCGCGCGGGCCGGTGGCTGGCTCGGCGGCGCCGCCGCCGAGGCCGCCCTGGGCCGCGAACGCGCCGCCCTGGCGATGCTCGAGGCGGGGCTCGCGGAGCTCCCGGGCGACTGGCGCCTCGAGAGCGCCTGGTGCCGGCTGGCGAGCGCGGCGCGCGACCCGGCGGTCCGCGACGGGGCGGCCGCCACCGTCCGCGCCCGCGCGCTCGTCGCCCGCGCCCGCAGCCCGCTGCTGCTCGCGACCCTGGCGATGGCGCTCGCCGAGAGCGGCGACTTCGCCGGCGCGGTCGCCGCGCAGGAGGAGGCGATGGCGCTCCAGGCCGGCGAGCCCGCCCTCGCCGCGCGCCTCGCGCGCGACCTCGCGGGCTACCGCGGCGGCGTGCCCTGCCGCGACCCCGGGCTGATCTGATCCGGCGCCGGCGGCCGCAGCTCGTAGATCACGAACCGCTCCGCCTGCCGGTCGGCCACCGGGTCGAGGCGGCGGGCCGCCGCCCGCGCCGCGTCCTTCGCCGGATCGTCCTGCCGGTAGCGCTCGAAGCGGGCCAGGTGCTCGCGCGCCGCCTCCGCGTCGCCGAGCGCGCGGCGCAGGCGTGCGAGCTGGTAGTGGGCCGCCGGATGCTCGGGGTCGAGCGCCAGCACCTGCTCGTAGGCCTCCGCGGCGCGCGCGAGCCCGGCGCGGCGCGCCGCGGGGTCGGCCGCGAGCGCGGCCGCCTCGGTGCGCGCCCGGCCGAGGAGCTCCCAGACGCGATCGTCCCGGCGGAAGTCGAACCCCCGCGCCCGCGCCTCCCCGGTGGGCGGCGCCGCGAGCCGCTCGGCAGCGGCGATCGCCTCCGCCACCTGCCCCTGCCGGAGCGCCACCTGCGCGGCGAGCCAGTCCACCACCCAGGGCGGAGCGAGCGGGTCGGCGGCGGCGCGCGCCAGCGCCGCCTCGGTCTCCGGGCCGACGCTCCCCTCCGCGAGGTCGACCCGCACCCGATTGAGCGCTCCGTCGGGGCGCCCGAGCCCCTCCACCTCGGCAAAGGCGGCGCGCGCCGCGGCGAGCGCCCCGCGCACGCGCGGGCCGCCCTCGCCGAGCAGGCCGATGCCGTAGTCGTTCCAGCGCTCCCAGGCGGGTACCTCCCGCGCCGCCGCGGCCACCGCCTGGCCGCCGGCCACCGGCAGCACCAGGCGGTCGGTGGCGAGGTCCACGACCGGCAGGTCGTTGGCGCGTTCCGGCTCGCCGGTGAAGTGCCGCAGGAAGGTGGTGTCGAACTTCCGGTAGCGCAGCCGCGCCGCGAGCTCGACCGGCGCATCGAGGTGGGCGGGGAGGTCGAGCCGGTAGTGGACGACCACCGCCGCTCCGGGCGGGATCTGGTGGTCGAAGAGCACGGCGAAGATGTCCTGCGCGTTGCGCCGGTCGATCCGCCGTCCCTCCCGGTCGACCACCCAGGCGTTGACGAAGTGCGCCCACCGGTCCACCGCCCCGTCGGCCGCGAGCTCGCCCGAGGCCCCGATCTCCCGCGCCCCGGAGCGCGCCGTCACCTCGAGCCAGACCTCGTTCGAGTCGGCCGTCCCCTGCGTGAAGGTGTGCCCGACCGAGAGGGTGCGCACCACCACCTCGAGCAGGTAGCTCGCTCCCGCCACCAGCTCCGGGAGGTCGGGGCGGAGCGGCGCGTGCAGCCGCCCCTCGAGCTCGCCGCCCTCCCGCAGGCCGAAGAGATCGACCCGCACCGTCCCCTCGAGGAAGGCGCGGCGCCGCTCCACCGCGTCGGCCTCCATCTCGACCAGCGCCGCGAGGCCGGTGTTGGCGGCGGCGAAGCGGTGGTCGTGGAGCGCGCGCACGCCGTCCCCGGCGAAGTCCCGGGCCCCGAACTCCGCGGAGGGGTCGAGCGGCATGTGGCAGTCGGCGCAGCGCTCGAAGGCCCGCGGCGGGTAGTAGAAGCTCCCCGCCGCGCCGCCCGAGACCCCCGAGAGCCGGAACGGGTCGTAGTGGTTCTGGCCGCGCACGAAGCCGTAGCCGTTGAGCTCCTCCGGCAGGTGGACCTTGTGGCAGCCGCCGCAGAACTCGGGGGTGCGGTGCAGCGGCTTGAGAAAGGTCGCGCGGTGCAGCCGGGGGCGCGCGCGCACCAACTGCCGGCTCGCCCAGGCGAGCGCCGGCACCTCGGAGAGGGCGAACGGGTAGTGCTGCGGCGCCTCGATCACGAAGTCGGCGTTGCCCCGCACCGAGGCGATCTCGGTGACGGCGTGGCAGGAGACGCAGGTGAGCCCGGCCATCGCCGTCGGGTCGCCGTCGACGTCGAAGGCGGGGTCGTCCCAGCGTCCGGAGAGCAGCGGCACCGGATCGTGGCAGCCGGCGCACCAGCGCGAGGCGGCGAGGTCGCCGTCGCGCGCCGCCACCACCCGCCGCGTTTCGAGCACCGAGAAGCGGTAGGCCGGGTTGTTGAACGAGCTGAAGCGGTGGGCGCTCGCCGCCCAGGCGGCGTGCGACTGCTCGTGGCACTGGCGGCAGTAGCCCTCGAGCATCAACGCTTCCGCGGCGAGGTACCCGCCGCCCGCGGTGCGCACGAGCGACGGGAAGAACGCCGCGCGCTCCGCGGCCTCGGGGGGCCGCTCGGGGCGCGCCGCCCGCCCCGCGTGGAGGGCCGCCACCGCGAGGGCGATCGCCGCCGCCGCCGCGCTCCAGCGGCGCACCGCGGCGCGGTCCAGCCCCCGCCCCCGCCGCCGGTGCGCGACGTAGAGCAGCGCCGCCGCCACCGGCAGCACCAGGTGAGCGACCCAGAGCCAGAGCCGCAGGGTCGGATCCGTCAGCTCGATGACGCCCTCGATGCGGGTGAGCGCGATGCCGGTCGCCGCCACCCCCGCGAGCGTCGCCGCCAGCGCCAGGCCGAGGCCGACCGCGCGCCGGTTGCCGCTGCGGCGGGCCCGCAGGCCGTGGGCGATCACGAAGGCGATCCCCGGCACCACCAGCGCGAGGCCGAGCACGACGTGGAGGAGGAACATCGCGAGCGCGACCTCGTTCTCGAGCAGCCGCCCGCTCGCCGCTTCGAGCGCGTGCACCCCCCCGAGGTAGAGCGAGTTGGCCACCAGCACCGCGCCCGCCGCCGCGAGCAGGCCGAACAGCACCCGCTGCCCGGGCGTGAGCACCCGCCGCGTCGCTCTCTCCCCCGCTCCGATCCGCTCCTGCCAGCCCATCCCTCTCTCTCCTCGCGCTACCGCTCCGTGAGCGGACGACCGCCGACTCCACCCCCGCACCGCCTCTCGCCGTCGGAACCTTGCCGCGCATCCTGCCACGAAGTCGCGACTCCTTCACGGCTCTCCCCGGGCGCGAGGGCCGCCCCGGCGTGGCCGCGGCCGAGCCGGGGCCGCCGGCCGGACCGGGCGAGGCACGGCGAGAGCCGTCGACGGGCCGCGAGCAGGCGCTCCGCGAAATGGGATAGGTTTCTTGTTTCATCGGTCCGTCCCCGACGACTCCCGCGACAGCGAAGGAAGGAGACAGCATGCGCAAGGCTTCGACGATCCTCGGAATCGGGCTCCTGGCGGCGCTCGCCGGTGGCTCGCAGGCGGCCGGAGCCGCGGAGACCTCCCCCCTCTGGTACGACGCCGGCGAGCGGGAAGCGGCCGGCGTGCTGGCGGCCCGCACCGTCGAGCCCCTGCGCGCGCGACTCGTCGCCCTCGACCGCGCCGCGCTCGAGGCGCGGCTCGCCGCCGCCCCCTCCGAGGTCGACGCCCCGCGCGGTCTCGACGCGGCGCGGCTCGAGATCCCGCACCCCGACGGCCGGATGCTCGCCCTGCGCGTCGTCGACTCGCCGGTGGTCGAGCCGGGGCTGGCCGAGCGCTACCCGGAGCTGCACACCTTCCGCCTGATCGGCGCCGACGACCCGGCGCTCGTCGGGCGCGGCAGCTGGACCCCGCGCGGCTTCCACGCCATGCTGCGCACCCCCGAGGGGCTCCTCCTCGTCGACCCGCTCGCTCCCGGCGAGACCTACTACCACCAGGCCTACTTCCGCGCCGATCTGGGCCGTGGTCCCGACCCGGAGTGGAGCTGCGGGGTGACGGAGAGCGCCCCTGCCGCGCCCGTGGCCGGTCTCGAGGCGCCGCTCGCCGCGGGGCCACCGCTGCGCACCTACCGGCTCGCGCTCGCCACCACGGGCGAGTACTCGGTGGCGGTCTGCGGCGCGAGCCCGACCAAGCCGTGCGTGCTCGCCGAGCTGGTCGTCGCCATGAACCGGATCAACTTCGTCTACGAGCAGGACGTGGCGATCCGCATGGTCCTCATCGCCAACAACGACCTCGTGATCTACCTCAACGGCGCGACCGACCCGTACACGAACAACAACGGCTCGACGATGCTGACCCAGAACCAGACCAACCTCGACGCCGTGATCCTCAGCGCCAACTACGACATCGGCCACGTCTTCTCGACCGGCGGCGGCGGTATCGCGGGGCTCGGTGTGGTCTGCCGCGCGGGGCTCAAGGCGCGCGGGGTGACCGGGCTGCCGAACCCGGTCGGCGACCCGTTCTACATCGACTTCGTGGCCCACGAGATGGGGCACCAGTGGAGCGGCAACCACACCTTCAACGGCAGCGCCGGCAACTGCTCCGGCGGCAACCGGAACGGCTCGACCGCCTACGAGCCGGGGAGCGGCTCGACGATCATGGCCTACGCCGGCATCTGCAGCCCGCAGAACCTGCAGCCGAACAGCGATCCCTACTTCCACGCCGTGAGCCTCGACGAGATCGTCAACTACAGCCGGAGCGGCCTCGGCAACGGCTGCGCCGCCACGGTGCCGCACGCCAACGAGGTGCCGGTGGCGAGCGCCGGCAGCGACTACACGATCCCGCACTCCACGCCGTTCGTGCTCACCGGCACCGCGAGCGACGCCAACGGCGACCCGCTCACCTACGCCTGGGAGGAGTGGGACCTCGGGCCCGCCGGCGCCCCGACGGCGCCGAGCGGCGACGCGCCGATCTTCCGCTCGTTCAACCCGACCCCGAGCCCGACGCGGATCTTCCCGAAGATCTCGGACCTCGTGAACAACACCTCGACGATCGGCGAGCTGCTCCCCTTCGCCGGGCGGGTGCCGGTGGACATGCGCTTGACGGTGCGGGACAACAGCTCCCCGGCCGGGGCGTTCGCGAGCGACTTCACGGTGCTGACCATCGCCGGTTCGGGCCCGTTCGCGGTCACCGCGCCGAACACCGCCGTGACCTGGAGCGGACAGGGGCCGCACACCGTCACCTGGAACGTGGCCGGCACCGACGCCGCCCCGGTCTCCTGCGCGGCGGTGGACATCCTGCTCTCCACCGACGGCGGCTACACCTACCCGCAGACCCTGCTCGCGGGGACGCCGAACGACGGCAGCGCCCAGGTCTTCGTCGCGACGTCGAACACGACCACGGCGCGGATCCAGGTCAAGTGCGCGACGAACGTCTTCTTCGACATCTCGAACGCCAACTTCGAGATCGTCGGGGCGGTGCTGTTCGCGGACGGCTTCGAGAGCGGGAACCTCTCGCTCTGGTCCCACGCCCTCTGAGGGCGGAGCCGGGGCGGGCGCGCGATCGCCGCCCGCCCCGCCGGGGGCCCGGAGCCGTCCCGGGCTAGCCCGAGCTAGCGGCGGTCGAGCTTGACGCGCAGGCCGTTGACGGTCGAGCGCAGGAGGGTGACGTCGAACTCCGGGGCGTCGCCCTTCTTGCGCAGCAGCACGTTGTCGCGGTCGTCGACCTCGATCTCGAACGCATCCTGCGGCAGCTGCTCGCGGAAGGCGTCGCGGATCGCGGCGGCGATGGTGTTGCGCTGGCTCCCGCCGGCGATGTCCACGAAGACCTGGAGGGTCGACCCGGCCTGCTGCTCGACGTTGAAGATCAGCGAGCCGTCCGTCCCCGCCTCGTCCCCCAGCTGGACCCGCCAGCGGGCCGAGTACTGGGCGAACGCGCCGGTGGCGAGGAGCGCGGCGGCGAGGGCGCAGGCGACGGCGGCATAGAGGGTGCGGCGACGGGTGAAGCGCTCGGACATCGTGACCTCCCCAGGAGTGGCTTCCAACGGACCGGGAGCGTACCAGAAACCGGTGCGCAAGGGCCCCGGGGGGGCCGGCAGCGGCCCTTCCCGGGACCCCGGGAGGGGGTTCCCCGATGGCCCCCCCGGGGGGCCTCCCGAACGGCTATCCCGCGACGTAGTGGAGCGGCCCGTCCGGTCCCACCGGCAGGCCGAGGAGCATCCAGGCGACGAGCAGCAGGGTCCAGAGCAGCCCGAAGAGGAGGCTGTAGGGGAGCATGGTGGAGATGAGCGTCCCCAGCCCCGAACGGGTGTCGTACTTCTGGGCGAAGGCGACGATGAGCGCGAAGTAGGACATCATCGGCGTCACCACGTTCGTCACCGAATCGCCGATGCGGAAGACCGCCTGGGTCAAGCCCGGGTGGTAGCCGAGGAGCATGAACATCGGGACGAAGACCGGCGCCATGATCGCCCACTTGGCCGAGGCCGAGCCCATGAAGAGGTTGATGAAGGCGCTCATGAGGACGAAGCCGATCATCAGCGGCACGCCGGTCAGGCCGATCCCCTCGAGCAGCTCCGCGCCACGCACCGCCAGCACCAGCCCCATGTTGCTGTAGCCGAAGGTGTAGACGAACTGGGCGGCGAAGAAGACGAGCACGATGTAGGCGGCGAGGTGGCTCATCGCGTCGGTCATCTGCTTGACCACGTGCTTGTCGCTGCGGATCGTCCCCACCACGATGCCGTAGGCCAGCCCCGGCGCGAGGAAGAAGAGGAGGATCGCGGTGATCAGGCCGCGGAAGAAGGCCGAGTGGAGGACGCTCTCGCCCGGCGTGCGCAGGATCCCCCACTCCGGCACCACCGCGAGCAGGAAGAGGGCGGTGGTGGCGAGGAGCGTGAGACCGGCCGCCGCGAGGCCCCGGCGCTCGGCGCCGGTGAGCTCCTCCATCGGCGGCGCCACCTCCGGCCCCTCGTAGCGCCCGAGCCGGGGCTCCACGATCCGCTCGGTGATCCAGGTGCCGGCGACCACGATCAGACAGCCCGAGGCGACCATGAAGTAGAGGTTCACCGCCGGCGAGATGGTGATCTCCGGGTCGAGGATCCGCGCCGCGCTCTCCGAGAGGCCGGCGAGGATCGGGTCGACGCTGGCGATCAGGAAGTTGGCGCCGAACCCGGCGCTCACCCCGGCGAAGGCGGCGGCGAGACCGGCCAGCGGGTGGCGTCCGAGCGCGAGGAAGATCGCCGCCCCGAGCGGGATGAGGATCACGTAGCCCGCCTCGGAGGCGACGTGCGAGACCACCCCGGCGAGCACCACCGCGGCGGTGATGAGGCGCCGCGGGGCCTTGAGCACCAGGGCGCGGATGAGCACCGCGAGCAGCCCCGAGCCCTCGGCCACCCCGATCCCGATCATCGCCACCAGCACCAGCCCGAGGGGCGGGAAGCGGACGAAGTTGTCGTCCACGTTCTCGAAGAGCCAGCGGATCCCCTCCCCCGAGAGCAGGCTTCGCACCTCGATCCGCTCGCCGGTGCCGGGGTGGACCGCCCCGACCCCCGCCGCCGCCGCGACCGCGGAGAGCAGCACGACCGCCAGCGCCAGCAGCGCGAAGAGGGTCGCCGGGTGCGGCAGCGCGTTGCCCACCGCCTCCACCCGGTCGAGGAGTCGGAAGAAGAGGGTCTTCTCCGGCTTCTGGGCCCGCTTCGCCATCCGTCACCTCCCGCGAGGCCGGTCCGCGCAGGTGGCGCGGCGGCGCGGGGATGGTAGCAGCCGCGGCCGGCAGCCGCCCCGCCCGGCGGCGCGGGGGCCGGCGGGGGGCAGCGGCTCAGAGCCGCTGGCCGCAGTACTTGCAGTGGCGGGCGTCGGCGTCGTGCCCCTCGGCGCCGCAGTCGGGGCAGGCCTGGGTGGTGGGGATCTTGCTCCGCGCGCTCATCAGCTCGGAGGTCACGATGCCGGTGGGGACCGCGAGGATGCCGTAGCCCATGAGCATGATGAGCGAGGCGAGGATGCGCCCGACCGCGGTCTGCGGCGCCAGGTCGCCGTAGCCGACCGTGGTCAGGGTCACGATCGCCCAGTAGATCGAGGTGGGGATCGAGACGAAGCCGTTCGCCTCCCCCTCGACCAGGTACATGAGCGAGCCGAGCAGCAGCACGAGCACCAGGATGGCGCCGAGGAAGACCAGGATCTTGCGGCGGCTGGCCACCAGCGCGGTGCGCAGCACCGCCGCCTCGGCGAGGAACTCGGCGAGCTTGAGCACCCGGAAGATGCGCAGCAGGCGCAGCGCCCGGAGCACCAGCAGGGTCTGCGCCCCGGGCAGGAAGAGGGCGAGGTAGGTCGGGAGCACGGCCAGGAGGTCGACGACGCCGAAGAGGCTGCGCGCCCACCGTGCCGGACGGCGCAGCGAGACGAGGCGCAGCACGTACTCCACGGTGAAGAGACCGGTGAAGAGCCACTCGACCTTCCGGAAGAGCGGGCCGTGCGCGGCGCGCAGCTCCGGGACGCTCTCGGCCGCGACGACGCCGACGCTCGCCAGGATCAGCAAGAGGAGGAGGAGGTCGAAGCGGCGGCCGGCCGGCGTGTCGGCCTCGAAGACCACCTCGTGCAGGCGGCGGCGCCAGCCCGGGGCCTCGGGACCGGGGTGCAGGACGCGGGGCATGTGGCGATCATCGCACCGCGCGGCGCTCCCGGGAGCATTCCGCCCCTGCTGGCATAATGCGGTCCTTTCCAGGAAGGAGACCGCCATGCCCCGACTGCCGCTTCCGGCCGCCTGCGCCGCCGCGTTCGTTCTCACCGCCCTCGCCGCCCTCGCCCTCCCCGCGCCGGCCGCCGCGCTCACCGACTGCGAGATGCGCTTCGACATGAAGGGCTGGTCCGCCTTCTACCGCACCGCCTCCGGCGAGGGGACGATCACCTGCACGAACGGCCAGCGTGCGGAGGTCCGCGTCGAGTCGCGCGGCGGCGGCGTCACCTTCGGCCGGCGCCAGCTGCGCGACGCCACGGGCAAGTTCACCCCCGTCGCCGACATCCGCGATCTCTTCGGAGCGTACGCCCAGGGGGAGGCCCACGCCGGCGCCGGCAAGTCCTCGGCCGCCACCGTGGTGACGAAGGGCGACATCTCCCTCGCCATCGCCGGCACCGGCACCGGAGTCGACGTCGGCATCGCCTTCGGCCGCTTCGAGATCATCGAGGTGAAGACGCACGACGCGGCGAAGAAGGAGTAGCCGGGGACGCGCACCGCCCAAGGCGACCCCGCCCCGCGGCACCTCCCGGCCGCGAGGCGGGTGGTACCATCCGGCCGCGATGATCGCTTCCGAGCGGCGAGACCACCGCGCCGCGCTCCGCGCCGCGGCGCGCCGGATCGCGCCGGGCTGGAGGCCCCTCGGGAGCTCGTGGCTACTCATCCTGGCGCTCGGCCTGCTCGCAGGCTGCGGCCGAGGCGGGGGGCGCGGGGCGGCCGCCGCGATGCGGCCGCCCCCCCCAATGTCCTCCTGATCACGGTCGACACGCTGCGGCCGGATGCCCTCGGGTGGATCGGCGGTCAGAACGAGACGCCGGCGATCGACCGGCTCGCGAGGGAGGGGTTCGCCTTCCCGGCGGCCGTGGCGCCCGTCCCCCTGACCTTGCCGTCGCACACCTCCCTGATGACCGGCCTCAACCCTCCGCGCCACGGGGTGCGCGACAACGGGCAGATCGTCCCGGCCACGCTGACCACCCTCGCGAGCCGGCTGCGCGAGCACGGGTATCACACCGCGGCCTTCGTCAGCGGGTTCACCCTGAAGTCCGAGTTCGGCCTGGACCACGGCTTCGATCATTACGACGACCACCTCGCGGAAGGCGTCGAGGGATGGCTCGAACGGCGGGCCGCGGAGACGACCGCGGCCGCGCTGGCGCACCTGCAGCAGGCCCCGGAGCCCTGGTTCCTGTGGGTCCACTACTACGACCCCCACGATCCCTACGCTCCGCCCGGCGCGTTCGTGCGGCCCGGCCCGCGCGGAGCCTACGACGGCGAGGTGGCCTACACCGATGCCGCCATCGCCCGCCTGCGCTCCGGGCTGGAGGCGCGCGCCGGCCACGCGTTGATCACCGTCTTCACCTCCGACCACGGCGAGAGCCTGGGGGAGCACGAAGAGAACGGGCACGGGGTGTTCATCTACGACACCACCGTGGTCGTGCCCCTCGTCTTCCACGCCCCCGGTCGGATCGACGCCGGGCGCGGCGCCTGGAGCCCGCGCCTGATCGACGTGGCGCCCACTCTGTTGGGACTGCTCGGCCTGCCCCCCCTGCCCGACGCCGACGGGGTCGCTCTGGGTCCGGCCCTGGCGGTCCGGCCGCCGGACCCGCCGCCGGCCTACGTCGAGTCGCGCATGTCGTCGATCGCTTACGGCTGGGCGCCGCTGAGCGGGTGGCGCGAGGAAGGGTGGAAGTACATCCAGGCACCCCGCCCCGAGCTCTACGACCTGCGCGCCGATCCGGGTGAATCGGTCAACCTCTACGAGACGGAGAGCGCCCGGGCCCGCCGCATGGCCCGCCAGCTCCGGGACGCGATGCCGGCCGCCACCGCGGCCAGCCAATCGGTCGAGGATCCGGAGCTGCTCGAGCGGCTGCGCGCCCTCGGTTACCTGGGCGCCGGGCGTCGCGAGGTCGCGGTGCCGGACGACGCTCCCGATCCGAAGGACCGGAGCGAGGAGCGCCGCCTGCTCGAAGTCGCCGAAGGCCACTTGCGGGCGGGCGAGTTCGAGCGCGCCCTGCGCCTGTTCGAGGAGGTGCTCCGACGGGAGCCCGACAACCGGTTCGCCAACCTGCGAGCTGGCATCGCGCACCTGAAGGCCGGCGATCCGGAGGCGGCCATCCCGCGGCTCCGGCACTCCGTGCGCCTCGACCCCGAGCAGGCCGAGAGCCGCTTCGCCCTGGCCGACGCCCTGTCGCGAACCGGTCGCGTCGACGAGGCGATCGAACAGTGGCTCGAAACGGTGCGCCTGCAGCCCCGCCGCGTCGCGGGCTGGGCCAACCTGGGCACGCTCCTCGCTCGGGCGGCCCAGCCGGCGCGGGCGCGCGAAGCGCTGGCCCGTGCCTTCGCGCTCGACCCGGACCACGCCGGGATCCTGGCCAGCATCGTGATCCTGGATCGCTCCCTCGGGACGGCAGCCGAGACCGTGGCCATGCTGCAAGCCACGGCCGCCGAGCGCGGCCCGGAGTTCCGCCACCACGCTGCCCTGGGTCTCCTGCTCGTGGGAACCGGCGACATGGCCGAGGCCCGCCCCTGGCTGGAGCAGGCGCGCCCCGGCCAACACGGCTTCGCCGAAGCGCGTTGGCAGCTGGCGATCATCCTCGCCTACCGCGGCGAGCTCGAGCCCGCGCGCGCGGCGCTCGCCGAGGCCATCCGAGCCGATCCCCGCATCCGGGAACGGGCTGCGGCCCATCCGCTGACCCGCACCTGGACAGTGAGGGAGTGAGTCCTCTCATCCCGCGAGTTTTCGCTGTAGGGATGGGCCCGTGAGCGCTCCGCCGCGCGGAGGTCTCGGGTGCCTCTCGACCGCGCGACGTCGCTCCAGAGGGGGGAACCGATGACGAAGAAGCACCTTGCCATCGCACTCGGCCTGTGTGCCGCAGCGATCCCGGCCACCGATCTCGCGGCCGAAACGGTCGCCGGGTACGCGACCAAGGCTGACTACCGTGCGGGACGCGTGACCCAGCTGGCCCTCGAGGAGCGCGTCCCGGAGGACGGCGGGGACACCTGTGCCGCCCCCACCCCGATCGCCACCGTTCCGTTCGTCGATGCCGGAACCACCGTAGGGAAGACCAACACGGTCGGCACCCTCCCGCTCACCTGCAACGGCAACTACACCACGGTGGCCGGACCCGACAGCATCTACTCGCTCACGCTCGGCCCCGGCAACAACCTCACCTTCCTGGTGACCACGACCGAAGCGAACTACGACCCCTCGATCTACCTGCTGGTCACCTGCAACGACGGCGCGACGTGTGCCCTGGGCGCCGACAACTGCTTCGCTCGGAACACCGCCGGCAACCCGTGCGGCGCGGTGTCGGACGAGGAGTTCACGGCCTCGGGACTCCCTCCCGGCACCTACTACTTCTACGTCGACAGCTTCTACTCGGCGGCCTCGCCGCTCGGAGCCGGACCGTACTCGCTCTCGGTGACGGGGACGCTCGGAATTCTCCCGCGCACCATCGGCGGCACGGTCTCCGGGCTCCTCGGCGCCGGCCTCGTCCTGCAGAACAACGGCGGGGACGACCTGCCCATCGCCGCCGACGGCCCGTTCACCTTCGCGACCCCGGTCAACGACGGCGACCCCTTCGACGTCACGGTGCTGAGCCAGCCCACGGGGCCCGGCCAGACCTGCGCGGTGGCCAACGGCAGCGGCACGGTGGCTGGCGCCGACGTCACGAATGTCGCGGTGACCTGCGTTTCGGACCTCTCGATCCTCGAGATCCCGACGCTGGGCCAGGCAGGCATCGTCCTCCTCGTCCTCCTGCTCGCCGCGATCGGCATCCTGGCCATGCGTTCGCGGGTCGCCCGCAACTGATCGCCGGCGGCCGCTCAGCGGCGCACGAGCCCGGGCCGCTCGGCCACGGGCTGCTTCCATGCCGCGTCGAGCCCCAGTGCGAGCCTGGTGAAGTCGACGGCCAGAGGCGAGATGGGGACAGGCCCGCAATTCGCTCTCGGGTCCGGGAACCGACCGGAGGCCCAGAGGGGAAGGCATGCCTGTCCACCTCCCTCTGCCGTGGCCCCTCAGGTCCTGCCGATGCGGATCTCGTAGTGCTGCGAGCGCTCGTCGAAGCGCGCCAGCAGCGCCCGCGCCTTCGGGGGCACCACCGCCGCCTCGTGGTCGTCGCCCGCGAAGGCGCGCACCGCGTCCAGCGACGCAAAGCGCATGACGGTGACGAACTCGACCTCGTTGCCGACGGCCCTCCGCAGCAGCTCGATCCCCTCGAACCCCTCGATCCTCCGGCCGCGGATTCCGACGAAGATCTCCTCCCGCAGGAGGGACTCGTAGGCGTCGGCGTTCTCCCGAGTCGTCCACCCGTGCCAGATGCGCGAGACCATGCTGTTCTCCCGGCTTGCGCGACGCGCTCTCCCGCCACCCGGCGGATCGCGCGGCGCGGATCGCTCTTCGCCCTTCTCTTGGGGGAGCGGCGGGCCCGTCCCTCCCTTCTCCACGCGGACCGGAGGAGGCTTCACCTTCGCAGCCGGGCGAGGGCACCGGCGCCCACCGCGATCTGGAGTCCCAGGAAGAGCAGGTCGAAGACGAAGTTGCCGGTGGAGGCGAAGACACCGTCCCGCACGTAGGGCTTCGGGTCGGACCCGACCCACACGATCTCGATCGGGTCGCCGACCTCGAGCTCCGCCCAGCGCGAGGCGGGCAGGTTGATGCGATGCGGCCCCGGCGTCCTGATCTCGCCGGGACCGAATCGCACCCAGAGGGCATCGCGCCCCGCCGGATGCTCGTCCGGTGTCTGATGCCACTTCTCCGCCACCCGCAGCGACTCGACCTCTCCCCCGGGCAGCATGCCCCGGACCTTCGCCATCTTCACCAGCTTCGGAACCGTGACCGTGAGCGCGAACCCGAACGCGATCACCATGACCACGAACACCCCGATCCTCTTCATGCCACACCCCCTCCGGATGCCCTGCCATCCACCGACACACCGGCCGAGCGGTGCGCCAAGCCGGCCCCCATCACGAAGAACGATGCGGCGCATTCTGCCCTCTGTCCCGGCGGCCTTCAACCCGCTTCGATGAAAGAGACAGGCACACGTTTCCCTCGATGCCCGGGGACCCGCCGGATGGTCAGGTGGAGACGCGCGCCTGTCCCTCTCTTCCCTCGATCATTGATATGGGCAGCCATACCGAGTAACATGGGAACACATATGAAAACCACGATCGAGCTCTCCGACGCCCTTCTTGCCGAGGCCAAGCGCCTCGCCGAGGAGCGGGGCACCACGCTCAAGGCGGTGTTCGAGGCCGGCCTGCGGCGCGAGCTGCGCGAGGCGGCGGCCGCCACGAGCTTCCGCCTGCGCGACGAGAGCGTCGACGGCGAGGGGCTGCGGCCGGAGCTCGCCGGCGCCTCCTGGGAGCAGATCCGCGAGCTCGCCGGCCGGGAGCCCGGCGGTTGATCGCCGTCGACACCAACCTCCTCGTCTTCGCCCACCGCCGCGACAGCGAGTGGCACCGGCCGGCGGCCGCGGCGGTCGCCCACCTCGCCGAGTCACCGGCTGCGTGGGGGATCCCGTGGCCCTGCCTCCACGAGTTCCTGGCGGTCGTCACCCACCCGCGGATCTACGCGCCCCCGACGGATCTCCCGAAGGCCCTCGCCCAGGTCGACGCCTGGCTGGAGTCGCCGAGCCTCGTGCTCCTCGGCGAGACGGCCGATCACTGGCGGCGCCTGCGCGCCCTCGTCGCCGCCGGCCGGGTGCAGGGGCCACAGGTCCACGACGCGCGCATCGCCGCGCTCTGCCTCGCGCACGGCGTGCGCCAGCTCTGGACCGCCGACCGCGACTTCACCCGCTTCCCCGCCCTCGCGACCCGCAACCCGCTCGTCGAGCCGACGGCGGACTAGCGCCGCGGCGGCAAGCCGAAGCCCAACTCGGGGTCGGCGTCAGCGCCGCAGGAGCCCGGGCCGCTCGGCCTCGAGCTGCTTCCACGCCGCGTCGAGCCCCGGCGCGAGCCCGGTGAAGTCGACAGCCAGGGGCGAGATGCCGAGCTTCCGGTTGGCGGCGGCGAGCCGGCGCGCGAGCGGCGCCAGGCGCTCGAGGTAGCGCGCCTCGTCCCGCACCTCGACCGACAGGTACGAGGCCCCCCGCACCACGATCCGCGAGACGGACTCGATCTCGGCCCACGGGACCGTCCCCACCCGCCAGCGCGAGTCGAAGATCCCGCGCTCGTCGATCCGCACCTTGCCCCCGCGGATCATCCCGTGGATCCCGGCCACCGCGCAGACGGCGAAAAAAGCGGCGACCCCCCAGCCCAACCAGGGCGAGCGATCTGCAGCCGGATCGAGACCGAGCCAGACCCCGGTCGCGGTGAGCGCCAGCGCCGACACCACCGCGCCGGCGTACTTGCGGGGGGAGGAGGAGTAGAGCATCGCTTCGCGATCTCCCGGCACTAGAAGAGACAGCCGAGCAGCGCCGAGAGGAACGATCCCTCGCCGTCCATCGGGCAGAAGACCACCAGCAGCACGGTCGCGAGCGCGATCGGCAGCGCCAGCGAGACGGCGGCGGCGCGCCTCCGGCTCGACCAGGGAAGGCGAACCAGGAGCGCGGCGAGCAGGAACGCTCCCACCAGCACCGGTACGGCGAAGAGCTTCGGGTAGAGGGCGCCGCCCAGCCCCATCGGCACGCGGCAGAGCTGCCAGCCGACGCCGACGATGAGCCCCCTCCAGACGAGCAGGCTCCAGACCAGCGCCCCCGCCGCCACGGCGGCGGGCCAGGCGACGGGGCGCGCCACGAGCGGCGACCGCGAACCGTGCTCCCCCAGACCGGCGCTCAACCGCTCCCCTCCTCCCGCTCCGGCGGCTCGTTGCGCGCCAGCTCTTCCAGCCGCCTTCGCGCCTCGAGTCGCGCGAGCGCGATCCTCGTGCGCAGCCCGAGAAAGGCCAGGCACGCGATGGCGAGCCCCGCGATAGCGAACGCCGTCGCGTGCGCCGCCAGAGTCCGCTCCCCGCCGCCCAAGACCGCCGGACGGAGGAACGAGGACCCCTGACCGAGCAGGTATCCCCCCGCCACAAGCGCCACCGCACCGGCGGCGAGCTCCAGGGCCTCGACAAACGCCCTCCTGTTCATGGCACGAACCGCCTCCCTCTCGTCGCAGCAGGGACCAACTACCGCCCGCTCACGTATCGAACGCACCGCTCGCGGAGTTGCCTAACCGACTAGACCGCTCTCCCCGTAGAGAAGATCCAGCTCGCGCACCAGCGCCGAGCCCGGATTGAACTCCTTCGGCACGCCGAGGATCCTCTCGAACGTGCCCTCCTGCAACAACTCCACCCTCCCGGAATCCTCCTCCAGCACGATCGCACCGAACGGAATCGCCGTCTCGATCCACACGAACAGCAGCCGCCAGCGCACCGCATGGCGCCGGAACTCGTAGACCCGCTGAGCGAAATCGATCGGTCCCAACACTAGGAAGAGGGCGGCCGCGCCGTAGACCAGGCGTCCCACCGGCGTCAGGTCCGCCCAGATGTCGTCGGCTACCGGTCCCAGAAATACCAACGCGCCGAGGTAGAGAACACTGAGGAACACCCAGCGCCGCCGAGTCGGCCGCACGCGCACGAGCCGCTCGGCTTGCGGCCGGTCTGCCGACGGGAGGGACTCGATCATCGCTCCTCAGCGGCCTCCCGGCCGCCCGGTACCGAGCGTCCCGTCACTTCGTGAACACCGCGTGCACGATCCGCCCCGTGGCCGGGTCGAGCTCGCACTCGAAGCCGGCGAAGGAATGGAGCCGGAGTGGCGTCGTGGAGAGGAACTGGACGTAGACATCGGCGGTTTCGCTGGTCGGGTGCCGGGCAACCCAGAGGCGTTTCCCTCCCGGACCGTACGCCTCGACGTTGGGGAACTGCCGGAATCGCGGGCCAGACATGGGATCGTACAGGACCACGATCCGGCCGCCGATCAGGCGGGCGTCAGTGACCGGGAACGGAAGGTCGAGGGGCCGGCCGTCGCTGACGACGACACCACCCTCGATCCGGAGTGCACCAGGATTTTCGTCTGCGGCCATCCTCGCCCCTCCGCAGCGGCAAGGGACGAACAGGTGCCTCTCCTCGTCCCTCTTCCAGAAGCGTACTGCAAGGGTCGAAGAACGCCAGTCGACCCCTCACCGCTCCGCCAGGCGGCCGAGCGACTCCTCGGCGCGGGCGCGCAGGTCCGCGTCGGGGTGGTCACGGAGGGCTTCGCGGGCGGCGCGCTGGGCGGCGGCGGCGAAGTCGTCGGGGTCGGGGTCGTTGAGGCGGCGCAGCTGCCAGAGCAGGAGGTTCCTCGCCCAGGCGCGGACGTTCTCCGAGGGCGCCGCGCGCGAGAGGCGGTCGGCGGCGGGGAGGAACGCCTCGCCGGCCTGGCGGCGGTCGCGGCGCTGGTCGGTGACGAGGCGCTGGAGGAGCGCGCGCTGCTCTCTCTCCGGGAGCGCCAGCGCCTGCTCGGCGAGCTGCGCGGTGAGCGCCCGCCACGCCTGGTCGGGATCGGCGGGCGGCGGGGCGGGGCGCTCGAGCCGGAACGGGGCGAGGACCTCCGCGAAGAAGCCCTCCTCGGGGGCGTAGACGAAGCGCTCGTCGCCCGCCGGCTCGGGGCGCGGGAGGCGGTCGCCGAGGCGCTCCTCGAGCTCGGAGGCGGCGATCTCCGAGACGAACCGCCCCGCGCCGGGGATCGCCCGCTCGAGGAACCAGCTCGCCCGGTCCCCCCACCAGGGCAGGGCCAGGAGCCCCGCGAGCGCGAGCGGCACCGCGAGGAGCGGGCGCAGGCCGCCGAGAAGGCCGAGCATGCCCATGGCGTAGAGGACGACCCCGGCGCCGAGCGCCAGGCCGGCCGGCAGCAGGGTGACCGCGGCGGGCCGCGTCCCGAGCCGCTCGAGGTCGGCCACCGGCACCGCCCGCTCCGGCCGCTCGGGGTCGAACGCCACCGCCACCCGGAACTCCGGCGGCGGGCGGAGCCAGAGCCGCGCCAGCGCCTCCCACGGCTCGTCGAGCTCGATGCGGAGCTTCGCGAGCTCGTCGCCCGGCGTGCGGTCGGCGGCGAACTCCGCCTCGGCGTACGAGACCGGCCAGGAGCTCGCGGGCGAGGCCCGCAGGCGCGCGGCCAGCGGCCCCGGGATCCGCACCTCGACCCGCGGCCAGCCGCGCTCGGGATCGGCCCACGGCAGGGCCATCGGCGTGCCGGGCCGCTTCGGGACCTCGGTCGCGTAGTGGTGCGCGAGCGGCGGCCGGTCGGCGACGCGATAGGAGAGGCGATGCGGCGCAGCGCCCGACGGATCGGCGAGCTCGACGGTCATCCAGACCTCGGAGCGCGCGTGGTAGAAGAGCGGCAGCGGCCCCTCGGCGGGGGCCGTCGCGGGGTTCACGTCGAGGCGCCAGAAGTGGGCCGCGATCCGCCCCTCGGCGCGCCCGGTGAGTCGCGGCCCGAGCTCCCGCTCGGCGCGGTGCGCCTCCACCATCCGCCAGCCGAGCAGCAGCAGCGGCACCGCTGCGAGCAGCACCGCCGCCCCCCCGAACATCCGCGCCCGCGCCCGGACGAAATGCGCGATCTCACGAACCACCACCTCGCCCGAGATGCGGGTTGCAGGAGCCCCCGAGCCCGACTCGATCCCCGACATGGCGGCGGAGACTAGCGCAATCAGCGCGGCTCCCGGACCGGGCCCCATTCCCGGGCCTGATACCGTTCCCGGAGGCTCCGGCGGGCACGCCGCATCGTGCGCCGCGCCCGGCAGATCCGAGAGGTGGACGATGGCGGACGAGGGGCGCGGGCGGCCCGAGAAGCCCGAGCGAGCCGGCGGCGAGGCGAGCTGGCACGCCCTGGAGGCGCACGAGGCGCTGGCACGGCTCGGTGCCACCGAGGCCGGGCTCTCCGAGGAGGAGGTCGCGCACCGCCGCGAGGCGCACGGGCCGAACGTCCCGCCCGGGCGCCGCAGAGTGACGCTCGCCGAGATCGTCCTCCACCAGTTCAAGAGCCCACTCATCTACGTGCTGCTCGCCGCGGGCGCCGTCTCCTTCGCGGTCGGCGACGCGAAGGACACCTTCTTCATTCTCGCCGTGATCGCGCTCAACGCCACGATCGGGAGCGTGCAGGAGCGGAAGGCCGAGGCGAGCGCCGCGGCGCTCCAGGAGCTGCTCGTGCTCCAGGCCCGTGTGCGCCGCGACGGGCGCGACCTCGCGCTGTCGGCCGAGGAGCTGGTGCCCGGCGACCTCGTGCTCCTCGAGTCGGGCAACCGGGTGCCGGCCGATCTGCGCCTGCTCACGGCGACCGGGCTCGCGATGGACGAGTCGTTCCTGACCGGCGAGTCGCAGGCCGCCGAGAAGGGGATCGCGCCGCTCCCCGCGGAGACGCCGGTGGCCGACCGCCGCAACCTCGCCTTCGCCGGCGCCACCGCGACCGCCGGGCGCGCGCTGGGGCTGGTGGTCGCCACCGGAGCGGCGACCGAGGTCGGGAGGATCGCTCGCGCCGTGGTCGAGGGAGAGGGGAGCAAGCCGCCGCTCCTCATCCGGATGGACCGCTTCGCCCACCAGATCAGCTTCGTGGTGCTGGCGGCCACCGCGCTCCTCGCAGTGGTCGCGCTCGGCAAGGGCATGCCCTGGCTGGAGGTCTTCTTCTTCGCCGTGGCGCTCGCCGTCTCCGCGATCCCCGAGGGTCTGCCGGTGGCCCTCACCGTGGCGCTCTCCGTCGCCACCTCGCGCATGGCGAAGCGCCACGTGATCGTGCGCAAGCTGGCGGCGGTGGAGAGCCTCGGCAGCTGCCAGGTGATCGCCAGCGACAAGACCGGCACGCTGACCGTCAACCAGCAGACGGTGACCGAGATCCACCTCCCCTCCGGAGAGGTGTTCCGGGCCCGCGGCGAGGGCTACGCCGGGGAGGGCAGCGTCGCACCGCGCGACGGGGGCGAGATCGGCGAAGCGCCGGGCCGTCGCCTCGCGCGCCTGGCGCGCGCGGCGGTGATCTGCAACGAGGGAGAGCTCGTCCGCGAACAGGAGATCTGGCGGCACAGCGGCGACGCCATGGACGTCGCGTTGCTCGCGCTCGCCCTCAAGCTCGGCCTGCCGCCGCGGGAGGTGCGCGCCGGCGTGCGCCTCCTCGGCGCCATCCCCTTCGAATCGGAGCGGCGCTATGCCGCCCAGGCGTACGAAGCGGACGGCCGCACGGCGGTGGCGGTGAAGGGGGCGCTGGAGGCGCTGCTGCCGCTCTGCACCCGGATGGACGGCCCGGAGGGCCCCCTCCCGCTCGCGACCGACGCGATGGAGCGCGTCGCGCTCGCTCTCGCCGAGGGCGGGCATCGGGTGCTCGCCGTGGCCGAGGGGGATCTGTCCGGCGCCGCGGGTGGCGAGGACCTCGACGAGACCGGCCTGCCGCCGCTCGTCCTGCTCGGCCTCGCGGCGTTCATCGACCCGCTGCGGCCGGAGGCGAAGGAGGCGGTCGCGGCCTGCCGGGAGGCGGGGATCGAAGTCCTCATGATCACCGGCGACCACCCCGCCACGGCGCGGGCGATCGCCACCGAGCTCGGCATCGCGGGCGGCGAGGGCGACACGATCACCGGTGCCGAGCTCGCCGCCGCCGGCGAGCCGGGCAGCGCGGCGCACCTCGCCGCGGTCGTCGGCCACCGCGTCTTCGCGCGCGTCTCGCCACTGCAGAAGGTGGAGATCGTGGGGGCGCTGGTGGACTCCGGCCAGTACGTGGCGGTGACCGGCGACGGCGTCAACGACGCGCCGGCGCTCAAGCGCGCCAACCTCGGCGTGGCGATGGGCTCGGGCAC
>JAHDVN010000381.1 GCA_023384635.1 Thermoanaerobaculia bacterium | reverse complement strand
TGTCCGAGAAGGCGAGGAGCGGCGTCTCGGTGGGGAGCACGGTCGCCATGTGGCGGCCGGGGTAGATGACGTCGGTCGAGATGTCGTCGCCGAGCTTCGCGATGACCTTGGGCATGATCAGGCTCCCTTGCGCGGGTCGGTGATGACCCCGGTGACCGCCGAGGCGGCGGCGACCTCGGGCGAGCAGAGGTAGACCTCCGACTTCGGGTTCCCCATCCGCCCCTTGAAGTTCCGGTTCGTGGTCGAGAGCGCCACCTCGTGGTCGCCGAGCGCCCCCTCGTGCACGCCGAGGCAGGGGCCGCAGCCGGAGTTCATGACCACCGCGCCCGCCTTCATCAGCGTCGCGACGTAGCCCGCTTCCAGCGCCTCCTGGAAGATCCGCCCGGAGGCCGGGAAGACCAGCATGCGGGTGCCGCGGGCGACCTTCTTGCCGGCGAGGATCCGCGCCGCGGCGGCGATGTCGTCGAGGCGGCCGTTGGTGCACGACCCGATCACGATCTGGTGCACCTTGGTCCCCGCGACCTCCCCCACCGGCTTCACGTTGTCGACCGTGTGCGGGCAGGCGATCTGCGGCGCCAGCGCCGAGACGTCGACGGCGACGGTGCGCTCGTAGACGGCGTCGGGATCGGGGGCGACGAGGTCGAGCTCGCCGGTCACCCCGGCCACCTCGCGCAGGTAGCGGACCGTCTCCTCGTCCGCGGGGACGATGCCCGAGGTCGCGCCGGCCTCGACCGACATGTTGCAGAGGGTCAGGCGCCCCGAGGTCGGCATGCGGCGGATCGTCTCGCCGTGGAACTCGATCACCCGGTAGTTCGCCCCCTCGGCGCTCAGCAGGCCGACGAGGTGGAGGATCAGGTCCTTCGCCCCGACCTCCGGCGCGAACTCGCCGGAGACCTCGACCTGGATGGTCGGCGGCACCTCGACGTTCAGGGCCACGCCGAGCGTCCAGACCGAGGCCATCTCGGTCGCCCCGATGCCGAAGGCGAGGGCGCCGAGCGCGCCGTGGCTGGTGGTGTGGGAGTCGGTCCCCACCACCACCGCGCCGGGGCGCACGTAGCCGTTCTCGGGCAGGATCTGGTGACAGATCCCGCCCTCGTCGCCGCGGATGTCGTGGAACTTGCCGATCCCGTGCAGGCCGACGAACTCGCGCACCTTCTTCTGGTTGCTCGCCGTCTTCGGCGACTCGGCCGGGACGCGGTGGTCGAAGATGATCGCGAGCCGGGAGGGATCCCAGATCCGCGGCTCGCGCCCCGTGCCCTCGAAGACGGCGTGGAACTGGTTGAGCACCAGGGCCGCGTTCTCGTGCGACATCGCGAGGTCGACCCGCGGCTCCAGCACCTCGCCCACCCGCGCGCTCGCGCGCCCCGCGGCCCGGGCGAGAATCTTCTCGACGACGGTCATGCCCATGTCAACTCCTCTGCTCGGCGTTCTCCGCCGAAAAAGCGAAAGACTCAGGTAAGGGAAGACTGCCTTGCCTGCCCACCTCTCGCTCGCCCACCGCTCGCCGCGGCGAAGCGAGTCTCGCTCTGCTTCCGTTCACGGTCTCCGTAACGTCGAGCAGACGCGCGGCCCCCGCCCCCGAATTCCCTGCCCGGCACGTCTGGTCTTCGCCAGAGCGCACGCCGCGAGAGGTCCGGGCGGGGAAACCGACATTCAGCCGCACGGAGAGGCCCGCCACGAGCGCCTGGCACCTCCCCTCCCTACCCAGCAGTCTTCGTCTCTCCGACATCGGCGCAACCCGAGACTAGACGACGCCGCGGGATCGCAGGTCGGCGATCTCGGCGGGGGTGAGGCCGAGCGCGCCGAGGACCTCCCCGGTGTGCTCGCCGAGCTGGGGCGGCGGCGAGGTGATCGCTCCTGGAGTGGCCGAGAGCTTGGCGGTGAGGTTGAAGAGCTTCACGTCGCCGATCTCGTCGTCCACCCGCACCGTGGCGAGGGTCTGGCGGTGCGCCACCTGCGGCTGCGCCAGCGCCTCGCCGAGCGAGAGGATCGCGCCCGAGGGGACGTCGCGCGCGTTGAGCGCCTCGACCCAGTGGCCGGTCGGCTGCTCGACCAGCTTCTCCTCGAGCAGCGGCGTGAGCGCCTTGCGGTTCTTCTTGCGCTCGTCCCGCTCCTGGAAGCGCGGGTCGGTCTTCAGGTGCTCGACCCCGAGCACCTCGGTGACCGCCTCCCACTGCTCCTGCTTGTTGGCGGCGATGTTCATGAAACCGTCGCCGGTGCGGAAGACCCCCGACGGGGCGGCGGTCATGTTGTCGTTGCCCATCGCCACCGGCGGCTTGCCGCCGATCAGGAGGTTGGCGGCCACCCAGCCCATGAGCGGCATGATCGAGTCGAGGAGCGCCACGTCGATCGCCTGGCCCTTCCCGGTCCGCTCGCGGTGGAAGAGGGCCGCCATCACCGCGAAGGCGGCGTTCAGGCCGCCCACCGTGTCGCAGACCGGGAAACCCGCCCGCAGCGGATGGAGCCGCTCGTCACCGTTGACGTCCATCTCCCCGGAGAGCCCCTGGATGATCTGGTCGTAGGCGGGCTTGGCGGCGTCCGGGCCGTCCTTGCCGAAGCCGGAGATGCCGCAGTAGACGAGGCGCGGGTTGATCGCCGCGAGCGCCTCGTAGCCGAGGCCGAGGCGGGGCATGACGTCGGGGCGGAAGTTCTCCACCACCACGTCGGCCGTGGCCACGAGCCTGCGGAAGATCTCCTTGCCCTCCGGCGCCTTGAGGTTGAGAGTGAGCGACTTCTTGTTCGCGTTCTGGGCGAGGAAGCTCGTGCCCATCAGCTTCTTGTTGTACTGCGGCACGTTGCCGAGCACGCGCGCGAGGTCGCCGGCCTTCGGGTTCTCCACCTTGACCACCTCGGCGCCGAGGAGCGCCAGGTGCAGCGTGCAGAAGGGCCCCGAGAGGACGTTCGTGAGGTCGAGGACGCGGATGCCGTCGAGGATGCCCATCGTCAGTTGCCTCCCGCCGCCGCCGCCGGCCCCGGGCCCGGCTCCGGGCCCGGCTCCGGGATAGGTCCGGCGCGGTGGACCGTGCCCGGCATCTCGCGGCCGCACCAGGCGGCGACGTCGCGCGCCACGTCGAGCAGCGCCGCGAGATCGAGATCGCGCCGCTCGCCGCCGCGCTGCAGGGCGTGGACGAGATCCTCGGTGCAGGTGTTCCCCCCCGCCACGGCGGTGAACGGGCAGCCGCCGAGGCCGGCCACCGAGGCCTCGAAGTGGGTGACGCCGGCGCGCCGCGCCGCGTAGCAGTTGGCGAGCGCCAGGCCGTAGGTGTCGTGGAAGTGGCAG
>JAHDVN010000380.1 GCA_023384635.1 Thermoanaerobaculia bacterium | reverse complement strand
GTTGCGGCAGAGCGCGAGGGTTCCCCGTTGAAGCGGTCCGGTCCCGTGCGCGTCGTCCTCACCGGCGGCGGCACCGGGGGGCACGTCTATCCCGCGCTCGCGCTGCACGAGGCGCTCGCGGCGCGCGGCATCGCGGGCGAGACGCTCTACCTCGGCATCCGCGGGCGGGCCGAGGAGGCGATCGTCCCCCGCCACGGGTTGCGCCTCGCTTTCGTGCGTTCGGCGCCCGTGGCGGGCGGCTCCCTCTTCGGCAAGCTGCGGGCCGGGGCCACCATCCTGCGCGGCGTCTTCCAGGCGCTCGGCCACCTGCTGCGCTTCCGCCCGAAGCTGGTCGTCGCCACCGGCGGCTATGCCTCGGCGCCGGTGGTCTTCGCCGCCTTCCTGCTCCGCCCCTGGCTCGGCCTCAAGATCGTCCTCGACGAGCAGAACTTGGCTCCGGGCCTGCTGAACAAGGCCGCCTCGCTGCTGGCCGACCTGGTCCTCGTCGCCTTCCGAGAGACGCCGTACTTCGTCTGGAGCACCCGCTGTCTCTTCGCCGGCTATCCCGTGCGCGCCGCCTATCGCGAGGCGGGCGAGGAGCCGGCCGCGCTGCGCCGCCGCCTCGGGGTCCCGGAGGGGGCGACGCTCGTCGTCGTCTCGGGCGGCTCGCTCGGCTCGCGCAGCATCAACCGGGCCCTCGCCGCGGCGCTCCCGGCGCTCGCCGCGGTGCCGGGGCTGTTCGTCGTGCACGGGCTCGGCCTGGCGCGCGGCGAGGGCTACGACGCGGCGGCCGACACCGTGCCGCGCCTCGCCGCGGCGCTCGGCGAGCGCTTCGACCGGGAGACGCTCACCGGGCGCAACGCCGCCGGCGAGCCGTTCTACCGCGCCGCGGAGTACTTCCACGACTTCGCCGACTGGCAGCGGGCGGCCGACCTCGTGGTCGGGCGCGCCGGGGCCGGGGCGCTCGCCGAGGCGATGGCGCTCGGCCGCGCGATGCTCGCGATCCCGAAGCGCGGTCTGCCCGGCGACCACCAGGAGCTCAACGCCGTGGCGCTCGCCGAGCAGGGGGCCGTGGAGGTGCTCTTCGAGCGCGCCGGCCTCGGCGGCGAGGTCGATCGCGTGGATCCGGCGGAGCTCGCCGCGGCGATCGCCGCCCTCGCGGGCGATCCCGTCCGCCGCGCCGCGCTCGCGGCCCGCGCCCGCGCCCTCGACACCCCGGAGACGGCCCGCCTGGCGGGCGAGGCGGTGGCGCGGCTGCTCGCCGGCGGCGAGCCCGCCTACACCAGCGCCGTCGTCGAGCCCGCCTTCGTGCGCTTCCAGCGCCAGTACGACAGCCTGATCGCCCACCTCGAGGGGACGCCGCGCGGGCTCTACCACCGCCTCTACGGCGCCAAGGTCGACGAGTACCTGGCGGCCCCAGACGAGATGACCGTGAACAAGGGGATCAAGCTCGTCGGGGCGCTCCGGCGCGCCGACCGCTACCCGGACCTGGTGGCCGGCCTCGGGCGCTGGCCGGGGTTCCTCCGGCGCAACGCGCTCGCCGCGCTGGCGAAGGCCGAGCACTGCGGCGAGCGATTCGCGGCCGCCGCCGCCCGCGGCCTCGCCGACCCGTACTGGGAGGTGCGGCGCGAGGCGCTCGCCCTCGTCGCCCGCTTCCCCGCCGAGCTCGGCGCCGTGCCGGCGCTGGCCGAGGAGGTGGCGCGCCTCGCCGCCCGGCGGCGCGAGGGGTTCGAGGTGCGGGGGGCGGCGCTGCGGGCCGCCGTCGCGGTGCTCGACGAGCCGCGCTTCCTCGCCCTCGCGGCCCGCTTCGTCACCGAGCGCTCGGTGCGCCTGCGCGAGGCGCTCCTCGACGCCGTGGCCTCGGGGCTCGAGAGCGGCCGCCTGCGCGACCGCACGGCGGTGCGGCTGCTGCTCGAGCGGGTGGTGGTGACGACCTCGGAGTTCTCCCCCTCGTTCCGGATCCGCGAGCGCTACCTGGCCGCCGCGCGCGCGCTGGAGGAGAGGCGATGATCCAGCTCCTGATCGACACCCTGCGTCAGCTCGGCATCGACTTCGGCTTCTTCCGCCTCGCCGAGTCGGTGACCTTCCGCGCCCTCGTGGCGCTCGCCACCGCGCTCGGACTCTCCGTCACCCTCGGCTGGAGGACGGTGGTCTTCCTCTACCGCCACCGCCTGCGCGACACCTCGGGGGAGTTCCTCTCGATCCACACCCACTCCAAGCAGGGCACGCCGACCGGCGGCGGCCTGCTGGTGCTCCTCGCCTGCTCCGCCTCGGCGCTCCTCTGGGGGCACCTCGACAGCGTGCAGCTCCTCCTGGTGCTGGCCGGTTTCGTCTACCTCGGGCTCGTCGGGCTGGTCGACGACGCGCTCAAGGTGCGCTTCAAGTCGTCGCTCTTCGGCCTCGGACAGCTCACGAAGACGGCGCTGCTGCTCGCCTTCATCGTCCCCTTCGCCTGGCTGCTCGTCTCCGACGCGAGCCCGGTGCCCGCGGCACTGCGCACGACGCTGGTGGTGCCGTTCGTCAAGCAGCCGCTCGCCGACCTCGGCGCCCTCGGCTTCTTCCTCTTCGCCGTCTTCGCGATCTTCTCGATCGTCAACGCCGTGAACGTGACCGACGGCATGGACGGGCTGCTCTGCGGCTCGGCCACCTCGGTGCTCGCGGTCTACGTCGTCTTCGCCTACGTGCTGAGCAACGCGGTGCTCTCGCGCTACCTGCTCTTCCCCTACCTCGCCGGGGCGGAGGAGCTGGTGATCTTCGGTGCGGCGCTGATCGGCGCCGTGCTCGGTTTCCTCTGGCGCAACGCCTTCCCCGCCGAGCTCTTCCTCGGCGACACGGGGTCGCTGGCCATCGGCGGCGCGATCGCGATGATGGCCTTCCTGCTGCGCCAGGAGATGCTCTTCCCGATCGTCGGCGGCCTGTTCGTGCTCGAGATCTTCACCTCGCTGGTGCAGGAGAAGATCGGCGCCCGCCTCGGCCGCCGCTTGGTGCTGCGGGCCCCGTTCCACCACGCGCTGACCTTCCGCGGGATCGCCGAGCCGAAGGCGGTGGTGCGCCTCTGGATCGTCTCGCTGCTGCTCGCCGCGATCGGCCTGCTCTCGCTCAAGGTGCGCTGAGGGCCTTCGCCACGCTCGAGCGGGGGTACCCCCGACCCGCCTCCGGCGTTCGTCCTGGCACCGCCTCTGTAGGGGCGCGTCGCGACGCGCCCCTACGGGTGCCGAGCCCGAACCCGAGGCCGAGCCACCGGGTGGGCAGGGCGGCGCGGCCCCCGCCCCCGGAGAGGGTCCGCGACCGTGGGGGGCCCCGCGCGCAACTCGGCACGGGGGCCGGGT
>JAHDVN010000379.1 GCA_023384635.1 Thermoanaerobaculia bacterium | reverse complement strand
CGGAACGCGCGCGGCCCGAAGCTCACCAGCTTCACCTCCGCCCGCTTCGCGAGCGCCCGCGCGAGCTCCTCGACGTACCGCTCCCCGCCGCCGATGTAGGAGTCGGGGGAGAAGTAGGTGGGGGTGACGAGGGCGATGCGCACGCGATCCGCCAGAGAGAGCTACCTCGGCTCTTCCTTCACCGCCTTGAGCTTGAAGATCAGGAACCAGGCCGGCCAGACCCAGGCGAGCCGGCGCTCGTAGAAGGCCAAGTGCTTTCGAGCCCAGCGAGAGAAGAGCGTGTCGATTCGGGTGGAGGGAAAGACCAGGAGACGCTCCTCGAGCGTGAAGCGCGCCCGCGAGTAGTAGGCCAACGCGTGATTGGCGAGGAAGTAGTCGAAAGAGAAGCAGCCAAGATGCCGCTTGTGTGTCGGGTCGGTGAACGAGTTTGCACAGGAGAAATGCGGTGTCGTGATCTCCACGATGCCGCCAGGCCGCAGCAGCCGGTGGACCTCCTCCATGAAGGCGACGAGATCGTCGAGGTGCTCGACGACGTCAAGCGCCCAGATGTGCTCGAAGTGGTCGCTCGGGAGGGGGTATGGCGTCTGGCCCAGGTCCAGCACCATGTCGGCGCCAACCTCCGCGCTCCGGTCCACATTGAGGCATTCGGGGCGCAGGTCCCGGCCGCAGCCGAGATTCAGACGCCTTGGCAGCGGCTCGTTCACCATGCAACGTACCTCGGAGCGGCAAAGCCCACCGCCGCGATCACCAACTGAGCCAGAAGGCCGGTCGTCCCGCTCAGGAGCCCGAAGGCCAGAACTCCGGAAGTCGTATCAAGGGGAAGAAGCATGACCAGGCTCACCTGGGCCACGACAACTGCCGCCACGGCAGCCGCCGTCCACCGCGTCCACGACCTCGCATTGTTCACGCCCACCGAGTACCCACCCAGCAGCCCCACTCCCGCCCCCGCCGTCACCAGCAGCAGCTCGCGGTGGAGGCCGGCGTACTGGTCGCCGATGAGGAGCAGGAAGAGGCCGGGCACGGCCCAGGCGGCGGCGAAGAGGGCGAGCCCGATCGCGAGCAGGAAGCCACCGAACTGGAGGTACCGGCGCAGGTAGAGCCGCTCGTCGGTGATCCGCGCGAGGCGGGGGAGGAAGACGATGCCGGTCAGGCCCGAGAAGAGCGAGAGGACGAGCCCGAGGCGGCCGAGGGCGCCGGTCTCGGCCATGGTGCGGGTCGAGCCGAACGTGGTGGCGAGCCAGATGCCGAGCGGGCCTTGGATCGAGTAGTAGGCGGCGCCCGGGAGGGTGGGCAGGAGGTAGCGCAGCACCGCACGGCGCTCGCGGGCTACACCGCCGGGAGGCGGCGGCGGGATTCGGGCGGCGCGGCGCGCCACCAGGGCCACCAGGGCCACGGCGGCGGCCGTGGTGGCCATCGCCAGCCAGCCGAAGAGGAGGCCGCTCGCGACCATCGCCGCGGCGAGGACGAGCCGGGCGAGGCCGCCCGCCAGGTCGGCGCGGTAGGAGGGGCCGTAGCGGTTCGCGAGGCGCAGCACCAGCACGCGGATGCCGCCGTCGATCTGGAACCAGACCGCCGCGAGGATGGCCGCGGTGGCGAGGCCGACCTCCCAGCCGCCGAAGCCCTTCTTCACCGCCACCGCCGGGAAGGCCGCGACCACCGCGAAGGCGCCGAGGAGGAAGGCGAGGCGGCGGAGCGAGATCACCGCCGCCACGTACGGCTCGAACGCCTCCCCCTCCTTCGCCGCGCGGTGGGAGAAGTAGAGGAGCGACGAGGTGGAGCCGAGGTCCGTGGCGAAGGTGAAGAAGGAGAGCACGGAGGCGGCGAGCGCGTAGAGCGCGAACTCCTCCACCGGGAGGAAGTTGACGAGGAGGAGGCCGGCGAGGAGGCCGGCGGCCTGGGTGGCGCCTTGGGCGGAAAAGTAGGCGGCGAAGATGGCGGCCCACTGGCGGAGACGAGCGAACCGTCGAGAACCCTCGCTTTGCTCGGGATGACGAGGGGGCGACGGCACCGCAGCCCGCACCGTCGTCACGCCGCCTCCGGCTGGGGGAGGTCCACGTTCCAGGCGCGGAGGACCTCGATCGCGAGGTGGCGCGAGGAGGCGCCGAGGGAGCGGGGGCGCGCGGCGAGCGGGTTCGGGACCTGGAAGCCCGTCTTCGGCCGGGCGAAGACCGCCGCCGGGAGCTCCGGCGCGGCCTGGCGGGCGAGGGCGGCCTTGCCGCGACTCCTCGCCGGCTCGAAGCCGTGCGCCGCGAACGAGCTCCAGAGCGGGACGTCCACGAACGGCACGCGGAGCTCCACCGAGCTCGCCATCGCCGCCCAGTCCGAGTCGCGCAGCAGCTGGTGGCGCAGGTAGAGCGAGGTCTCGAGCGCCTGCACACCCGCCCACTCCTCGCTCGCCTGACCGCCGTCCGGGCGCGGTGCGGCGAGGCGGGCGGCGGCGAGGGCGACGGGCTCGATCTGCTCGAGCGCCGCGCGGGCGATCTCGGGACCGAGGAGCGCGGGGAGCTCGTCGGGGAGGAAGAGGCCGCGGCGCAGGAAGTAGGCGCCGGGGAGCGTCGCGCCGTGGGCGAGGAGGCCGGCGAGCTTCGGCTGCGCGGGGCGCAGGCGGCGTGCGAGGCCGGGCCAGGCCGCGGCGAGGCCCGGGAGGCGGGCGAGCCGCTCCGCCCGGTGCGCCCAGCGCGGGACGTCCGCGAACGACGGGTAGCTGCCGCAGAGCTCGTCGCCGCCGAGGCCGGAGAGGGCTACCTTGATCCCCTCTTCGTACGCGAGCCACGCGACGAGGAAGGTGTTGAAGCCGTCGATCGAGGGCTGGTCCATCGCCGCCAGCGCCGAGCCCCAGAGCGCGGCGACGTCGTGCTTCCCGAGGCGGCGCTCGACGTGGCGGAGGCCGAGCTGCCGCGCCACCTCGCGCGCCAGCGGCGCCTCGTCGCGCGCCTGCCCCTCCCAGCCCTCGAAGGCGACGGTGAAGGCGACCGGCGGCTCGGCCGACGGCTCGGTCACTGCGCGGCGGGCGAGCGCGGCGACGACGCAGGAGTCGATTCCCGAGGAAAGGAAGATCGCGACCGGGACGTCGGCGACGAGGTGGGCCTCGACGCTCGCGGCGAGGGCCTCCGTCGGAGGGAGCGATTCCTGGAGCGCCACGACGGGGATCCGTTCCGGCTCCCCCACCCGGCCTTCGGCGATGCGCACGGCGTGGCCGGCGGGGACGGCGCGGACGCCGATCTGGATCGTCCGCGGCCTCGATGTCGGACACCGCC
>JAHDVN010000378.1 GCA_023384635.1 Thermoanaerobaculia bacterium | reverse complement strand
TCGTACTCCACCGCCGGCAGGTCGTCGACGTGCGCGGGGATGCCGGCGAGCAGCTCGCCGAGCTCCTCGCCACCGGCGACATAGCAGAGCAGGAGATCCGCGGGGCCCGCGATGCCGAGATCGGCGAGCTCGGCGGCGACCTGGGGGTCCGCGAACGCCCGCGCCAGCGCCTCGCCGTCCCACGGCGCCTCGGCGAGGCGTCCGGTGACGATCGTGAAGCCGTTGAGCGCCGTCGGCTCGTACCAGACCGTGGCGTGCGGGAAGACCTCGCGGAACGCCGCGACGATCATCGCGTAGTTGCGCGGCACGAGGCCGTAGGTCGGCAGCCACATCGAGGCCACGCCGCCGGGCCGCAGCCGCGCGCGCAGCAGCTCGAAATAGTCGCGCGTGTAGAGGCTGCCGTTGCCGGCGTAGCGCGGGTGGATCGAGTCGGAGAGCACGGCGTCGAAGGTGCGCGGCGAGGCGAGCAGGAAGTTGCGGCCGTCGTGGATCTCGACCTCGACCCGCGGGTCGTCGAGCACGCCGTGGTTGATCCCGGGGAAGAAGCGGCCCGAGGCGGCGATCACCTCGGGGCTGATCTCGACCACGAGGATGCTCTCGACCGGGTGGCGGGAGACCGCCCAGGCGGTGCCGCCGCTGCCGAAGCCGATGTGGGCGACGTCGCGCGCGCCGCCGGCCAGGAGCAGCGGCAGGTGCCCCTGCATCTTCTGCACCGCGTAGAGATCCGAGCTCGTCCCGGCGACGTTGACGCCGTTGAGCTCGAGCGAGAGGTACGGCTCCGGGCCGTCGTGGCGGCGGCGCACCGTCACCGAGGTCGAGGCGTCCTCCTCGAAGTGGAGGAGATCCTCCGGCCGGTCGCCGCGGAAGATGCCGGCCCCGAGAATCACCCGGTCGGCGGGCAGCAGCGGCATCGCCGCCAGGCAGGCGAGCGGCACCGTGGCGGCCAGGGCGCGCCAGCGCCGCGCCGGGCCCGCCTCGCCGAGGCGGCCGGCGGCCAGCAGCGCCGCCAGCAGGCCGTTCACCGCGCCGAGCGCCAGCAGCCCGTTCTGGGTGCCGAGCCAGGGGATGAGCAGGAAGCCAGTCCCCAGCGAGCCGGCGATCGAGCCCAGGGTGTTGGCGCCGTAGACCGCGCCGACCTCGCCGCCGAGCCGCCCGAGCTCGCGGTGGAACGCCCGCACCGCGAGCGGGAACGAGAGGCCCATCAGGAGCGTGGCGGGGGCGATCAGCGGCACCAGCGCGAGCGTCTGCACCGCCGCACCGGCGCTGAAGCTCCGCGGCTCGATCTGCTCCGACCAGAAGACGAGGGAGTCGGAGAGGCGGGCGAACAGCGGCACCTGGGCGAGCGCCACGAGCGCCAGCCCGGCCTCCACCGCCGCCAGCGCCGCGAGCGGCGAGCGGAGCCGGTCGGCCCAGGGGGCGGCCATCCAGGAGCCCACCCCCAGGCCGGCGAGGAAGAGGCAGAGCATGAGGCTGTAGGCGTAGACGCTCGAGCCGAGGTGGAAGACCAGAGCGCGGGTCCAGAGCACCTCGTAGCCGAGGCTCGCCAGCCCCATGGTGAAGAAGAGCGCGAGCAACGGCCATCGCGGCCGCGCGCCCGGAAGGGCGAGAGTGGGCGTCGCCGGCGCGAGCGGGCGCGAGAGGAGCGCCGCGCCGAGCGCCGCCAGCAGGTTGAGCGAGGCGGCGAGCAGCAGGGTCGCATGGAGTCCCAACAGGCGCACGGTGACGAAGCCGGCGAGCGCCACCCCCGCCGCCGCGCCCAGCGTGTTGATGGCGTAGAAGAGAGCGGTGCGCCGCCCCACCTCGCCGTCGCTCCGCGTCGCGCCGCGCAGCAGGAGCGGCAGCGTGCCGCCCATCAGCAGCGTCGGCGGCAGCAGCACCGCCGCCGCCAGCGCCACCCGCACTGCCACGAAGAGGCCCGGGGAGCCGGCCAGGCTCCGGTAGGCGGCGACGTACCCCTGGTCGATGGCGGCGAGCAACGCGGGGCTCGCGATCGCGAAGAGCGCGATCAGCGCCTCGAGCAGCGCGTAGGCGGCGAGCGGCCGCCGCCAGCGGTCGGCGAGGCGCCCGAAGACGAGCGCGCCCAAGCCCAGCCCGCCCATGAAGACGGCGAGCAGCGTCGCCGCCGCCTGCGTCGTGTTGCCGAAGGTGAGCGAGAGATAGCGCAGCCAGACGACCTGCGCCATCAGGCTCGCCGCGCCCGAGCAGAAGAAGCAGGCGGCGAGCAACGCCGCCCGCTGGTCAGACGGCCGCATGGACGATCGCCGCGGCCACCGAGGCCCAGAGCAGGAGGTTCGCGAGGAACGGCGGGTCGGTGAGGATCGCCTCGGTCGGGCTGCGCTGATCGCGCACCTGGTAGGCGAGGTAGAGGTAGCGGAAGATGCCGAAGAGCACCATCGGCAGGGTGAGGATCAGCCGCTCGGAGCCGAACTTCGCGACCGTCTGCGCGTCGACCGCGTAGAGCGCGTAGCAGACCACCGTCGAGGCGGTCACCACGTTGATCATCTGATCCAGGAACGCCGGCGAGTAGTGCGCCAGCACCTCCCGGCCGTCGGCGGCGTCCGCGGTCAACAGCAGCTCGTGGCGGCGTTTGGAGAAGCCGAGGAAGAGGGCGAGGAAGCCGGTGCAGAGCAGCAGCCAGTGCGAGACCGCCACCGCGATCGCCGCCGCCCCGGCCAGCACGCGGAGCAGGAAACCGGCGGCGATCGCCATCACGTCGAGGATCACGAACCGCTTGAGGGCGAGCGTGTAGAGTACGTTGACCGTCAGGTAGGCCCCCAGCAGCAGGCCGAAGCGCGCGCCGAGCCGCACCGCGCCGGCCGCGGCGGCGGTGGCGAGCAGGAGGGCGGCGACGGTGGCAGCCGCCGGGGCGAGGCGGCCGGAAGCGACCGGGCGGTGGCGCTTGAGCGGGTGCGAGCGGTCGCGTTCCCGGTCCGCGAGGTCGTTGAAGAGGTAGACGGCGCTCGCCGCGGCGCAGAAGCAGGCGAAGGCGAGGAGCGCGGCGCCGACCGCTTGAGGGTCGGAGAGCCGCCGCGCGAAGAGCAGGGGGGCGAGGACGAAGAGGTTCTTCGTCCACTGCGCCGGACGCAGCGACTGCAGGAGGGCCAGGAGCATGGCGGCTATTGTACGGGCCGCACCGCCCGATGGGAGGGAGCGGCGACAGGAGCGTTGGCTCCTCCTCCTCCTCTGCCTCCTCTGGCTCGCGCTGGCCCTGCCGGCGCTCCTCGGCTCGCGCACCCTCTTCCAGCGCGACGTCTTCGTCACCCACCTGCCGCTCAAGGCGATCGGCGCCGCCGCTCTCGCCGCGGGCGAGATCCCCG
>JAHDVN010000377.1 GCA_023384635.1 Thermoanaerobaculia bacterium | reverse complement strand
CGCGACGGCTACTGGCGCCGCACCTCCGACCAGCAGCTGGCCGACACCGCGCTCGCGGCCGCGAGCCTGGGCGGGGCCGACAACCCGCTCGGCGCGCTGCTCGAAGTGTCGGTGGGCGAGCGGGCGGGCCGCAGGAAGGAGCGCGAGGTCAAGGCGCTGGTGCGGCTGCCGGTGCCGAGCCTCACCCTGATGCCCAACGGCAACGGGCACGCGGGCAAGCTCGCCTTCGAGTTCGCGGTGCGCGACGAGGAGGGCCGGGTGAGCCGCTTCGAGAAGCGCGAGCAGACCTTCTCGATCCCGGCCGAAAAGCTCGCCGCCGCCGCCAAGCAGTCGATCGCCTACGGCATCGAGATGCACCTCGCTCCGGGGAGCTACACGCTCGCCACCGCGGTGCTCGACGCGGTGGGCGGCGTGCGCTCCACGGCGACGATCGGCTTCCGGGTGGAGAAGTAGCGACCGGCGCGAGGAGGCCGAGCGAAACCTGCCGCCCTCGCCCGACGCCGAGACCGGAATCCGCACTGGGAAAAGGGGGACAGGCACACATTTCCGAACCTCCTTCGCCGCTCCCGCGCCGGAGGGGGAAATGCGGGAAATGTGTGCCTGTCCCCCTTTTCCCCTGCGACCGATCTCGCACCGCTCCCTGCCCCGCCGGGCGTACCATCGGGGCGATGTCCCCGCGTACGCTCCCTGCCGCCCGCTGTGTCGTTCCGCTCCTCGCCCTCGCCGCCGCGGCGGCCGCCCTCGCCCAGCCTCCCTGCCCACCGCTGCCCCCGCCCACGGGGTCGACGGTCGAGGTCCACCCGAGCCAAGCCGACCAACTCCGCGCGATCGTCGCCGCCGCCCCTTCCGGTACGACGATCCTCCTCCACGACGGCCTCTACGCGATGGACCAGGGAGACGCGACGTCGCGGCTCGTCTTCTCGACCCCGGGCGTCGCCCTCCGCTCCCTCTCCGGCGACCGCGACGCGGTCGTCCTCGACGGCGCCTACCAGACCAACGAGCTGGTCTCGATCCAGGCCTCCGACGTCACCATCGCCGACCTCACCCTGCGGCGCGCCTACGACCACCCGGTGCACGTCTCCGGGGTCGCCGCCGCGGTCACCGGCGTGCTCCTCCACAACCTGCGCATCGTCGACCCCGGCGAGCAGGCGGTGAAGATCAACCCCGCCTCGGCGGTCGGCTTCGTCGACTTCGGCACCCTCGCCTGCAGCGAGATCGTGCTCACTGCCGCCGGGCGCCCGTTCGTGAGGAACGACTGCTACACGGGCGGCATCGACGCCCACGCCGCCTGGGGCTGGACGGTGCGCCGCAACCGCTTCGCCGGCTTCTGGTGCCCGACGGGCCTGTCCGAGCATGCGGTCCACTTCTGGCGCGGGAGCCGCGACACGCTGGTCGAGGAGAACGTCATCGTCGACTGTGTGCGCGGCATCGGCTTCGGGCTCGGGTCGAGCGGCGACGGCCGCGTCTACCCCGACAATCCGTATCCGGGCGTGGGCTACCTCGGGCACATCGACGGCACCATCCGCAACAACTTCGTGGCCGCCGCCGACGCGGCCCTCTTCGCCTCCGACTACGGCTTCGACGCCGGCATCGCGCTCGAGCAGGCCCGCGGTGCGGCGGTCGTCCACAACACCGTCGCCGCCACGGAGGCGCCCTTCTCCTCGATCGAGTGGCGCTTCGCGAACACCGTCGTCCTGCTCGCCAACAACCTCGTCACCCACAACCTGCGCGAGCGCGACGGCGACCCGCAGGCCACGCTCGCGGGCAACCTCGATTGGGTGCCCGCAGGGTGGTTCGTGGACGTCGCCGCCGGCGACCTCCACCTCGCGGCGGACGACCTCCCGCCCGTCGGCGCCGGGGTGGCGCTCGCCCCCGGCCTCGCCGACCGCGACATCGACCGCGACCTGCGCGCCGCCGCGCGCGACGCGGGCGCCGACGAGGCCGTCGGTCCCCTCCTCGCCGACGGCTTCGAAAGCGGCGACCTCAGCGCCTGGTCGGAAATACGGTGACAGTTTACTTATATCCGCTCGCGCGTTCGGCCAGGCAGCTCTCCGCGCGATATAAGTAAACTGTCACCGCATTTCGATCCGTTCGGCGGTCCACTCGAGGCGGCGGCGGTGGCGCTCGGCGGCGAAGCCGTCGCCGGCCAGCGCCGCGCGCTCGGCGGCGCGCTCGAGCCAGGGGAGCGCACGGGCCCACTCGCCGCCGAGCAGCCAGTGCTGGGCGATCGGGCCGGGGCGGAGGCCGTCGCGCGCCTCCATCGCCGCCGCGAGTTGGCGGTGCATCTCGCACTGCCGCGCCGGATCGAGCCGCCGGTAGAGGAGATCCCGCAGCGCACGCAGCGAGAGCTCGAACACCCCGCGCCGCGTGCCGCCGGCCCAGAGCGCCGTGTCCCGCTCGCGTGCGCCGTCGAACCAGCGCCCGACCACCGGGCGCACCAGCCAGTGCTGCACGAGCACCTCCACCGCCGCCTCGGCGACGATCTCCCGTTCGCCGTCGGCGGCCGCGAGCAGCTCGACCTCGAAGCGCACCCCCGCGACCGCGGCGAGGGTGAGGAAGCGCCGGCTCGACGTGGGCAGCCGCGCGACGCGCCGGAGCAGGACCTTCTCGAGGCCTTCGGGGAGCGAGCGCGACTCGGCGGGGGCCGTGGCGGGTGCGCCTCCGCGCGGCAGGTGCCCCTCGTCGGCCAGCAGGTTCACCGCCTCCGCCACCGCGGCGGGCAGCCCGCCGGTGCTCCTCGCCAGCGCCGCCGCCAGCGCCTCGGCCTCCGGGCCGCCGGCCACGGCACGCGCCACCTCGGCGAGACCGGCGCCGTCGAGGGCGCCGGTCGCCACCCGGTCGGCCCGCTCCAGCCGCAGCGTCGCCGGCGCCTCCGCGTCCTCTTCCTCGGTGCTGCCGGCCGGCTCCGTGCGCGCCGCCCCGAGGAGCCAGACCGGTGCCTCGCCGAGCTCGCGGCAGAGCTCCTCGAGGGCGTGCGCGAGGGGCGGTGCGGCGAGGTCGAGGTCGTCCAGGAAGAGGGCGATCGCCCGCCGGGGTTCGCCGGGGCGCCCGCCGGAGGAGAGCGCCGCGAGGAGCGCGGCGACCGCCTCCGCGATCCCGCGCTCGCCCGCCTCCTCGAAGCGCAGCCGCGGAAAGTCCGGCCGCAGGAGCCCGAGCTCCGGCGAGCGCGCCACCAGCTCGGCGAGCGCCTGCTTCGCCGGTGCGGGAGCGTCCGCGAGACGTTCGGCCGGGAGCCCCGCCACCGCCTCCAGGAGCGGTCCGAAGGTCCCGCCGGCGAGCGGGTCCGCGGCGCGGCCGGTGAGCACCAGCGCGCCTCCGG
>JAHDVN010000376.1 GCA_023384635.1 Thermoanaerobaculia bacterium | reverse complement strand
ACCTCGCGGCGCCGCACCGCATCGCCATCGACTTCGGCACCTCGGCCGAGCTCGCCACCCGCGCGGAGAAGGCGCTCAAGGCGCTCGCCGCCGCACGCCCGCACACCTGGCGCGTGCTGCGCTCGCAGGGGGTCTTCCGCGGCGCCGGTGCGCCCGCGAAGGTCGCCTTCCTCTACACCGGCCAGGGCTCGCAGTACCCGAACATGCTCGCCGATCTGCGCGGGCGGATGCCGCTCGTCGCCGACGTCTTCGCCGAGGCCGACCGCGTGATCACGCCGCTGCTCGGCCGCCAGCTCTCGGAGATCGTCTTCGTCCCCGCCGACGATCCGGCGCGGATCTCAGAGGCCGAGGAGGCCCTGCGCCAGACCGAGGTCACCCAGCCGGCGGTGCTCTCGGTCGGGGTGGCGCTCACCCGCGCGCTCGCCGAGCACGGCTTCGCCCCCGACTTCGTGATGGGACACAGCCTCGGCGAGTACGGGGCGCTGGTCGCCGCCGGCTGCCTCTCCTTCGCGGAGGCGCTCGAGGCGGTCTCGGCGCGCGGCCGGGAGATGACCCGGCTCTCGGTGGGCGATCCCGGCAAGATGGCCGCCGTCTTCGCCCCCCTCGCCGAGATCGAAGAGGTGCTCGCCGGCATCGACGGCTACGTCGTGGTGGCGAACATCAACTCCACCGGCCAGGCGGTGATCGGCGGCGCGAGCGAGGCGGCGGAGCGCGCCGTCGCGATCTTCTCCGAGCGCGGCCGCGAGGTGCGCTATCTGCCGGTCAGCCACGCCTTCCACACCCGCATCGTCGCGCCGGCGAGCGAGTCGCTGGCGCGGATGCTCCAGCGGCTCCACCTCGCCCCGCCGCGCCTGCCGCTGGTCTCGAACGCCAGCGGCGACTTCTACCCCACCGGCGGCGCCGAGGTCGTGCCCGCGATGATCGAGCTGCTCGCGCGCCAGATCGCCGAGCCGGTGCAGTTCGTGGCCGGGCTCGAGCGGCTCTACGCCGCCGGGGCGCGCCTCTTCGTCGAGGTCGGCCCGAAGCGCGCCCTGCAGGGGTTCGTGGAGGACGTGCTCGGCGATCGCGAGGGCGTGCTCTCGCTGGCCACGAACCACCCGAAGATCGGCGACGTCGCCTCGCTGAACCACGCGATCTGCGGCCTCTGGGCCGCCGGGCGCGGCACCCCGCGGCCGGAGGAGCGGCCGGTCGAGATCGCCCCCGCCCCGCAGCCCGTGGCCCCGGCGCCCGTCGCCGCCGCGGCCCCGCCCGCGGCCCGGCCGGCGCCGATGCCGCTGCCGGCCGGCGGCGCGCCGTTCGCGCCGCTCTCCCCGGCGGCGTTCGGCGCCGCGGCCAGCGACCGCTTCGCCGAGATCGGCCGCCTCGTCACCGAGGCGCTGGCGCGCGGGCTCGAGCTCGCCGGCGGCGCGAGCGCGCCGCGGCCCGCTCCGGCCCAGGGCGAGCCCACGGTGGTGGTCACCGGCGCCGCCTTCGGGCTACCGGGCGCCGAGCGCGTGTTCGACGACGCGAATCTCGCAGCGATGCTGCGCGGCGACCTCTTCATCCGCCCGGTGCCGATGGAGCTCCGGCAGGCGATGGTCGAGCGGCGGATCACCCGCCTCGTCAAGAGCGAGGCCGGCGGCCCCCGCTTCGAGACCATCGAGAGCCCGGAGGAGGTGATCAAGCTCGCGGCGCGCGCCGGCGACTTCGATCTCACGCGCGACTTCGGGATCCCGGCCGAGCGCGCCGAGGCCCTCGACCGCACCACGATGCTCGCCATGGGCGCCGGTCTCGACGCGTTGCGCGACGCCGGCATCCCCCTCGTCCTGCGCTACAAGACCACCACCACGGGCGGCAGGCTCCCGGACCGCTGGGGGCTCCCCGACGAGCTGCGCGACGAGACCGGGGTGATCTTCGGCTGCGCCTTCCCCGGCTACGACCGCCTGGTCGGCATGATGGAGCGCTTCCGCGAGGACCGGGAGCGCCGCGCCCGGCTGGCGGAGCTCGAGGCGGTCGCCGCCAGTCTCGGACCGGGCGAGCCGCTGGCCCGCGACCTCGCCGCCCGCATCGCGGCGCTCCGCGCCGAGGTCGAGGCGCACGCCTTCTCCTTCGACCGCCGGTTCCTCTTCCAGGTGCTGGCGATGGGCCACTCCCAGTTCGCCGAGGCGATCGGCGCGCGCGGGCCCAACACCCAGGTCAACTCCGCCTGCGCCACCACCACCCAGGCGTTCGCGCTGGCCCACGACTGGATCCGCACCGGCCGCTGCCGGCGGGTGATCGTCATCGCCGCCGACGACATCACGAGCGACAACCTCTTCCCCTGGTTCGCCTCCGGCTTCCTCGCCAGCGGCACCGCCGCCACGGACGCCCGCGTCGAGGACGCGGTGCTGCCGTTCGACCGGCGGCGCCACGGGCTCGTCATCGGCATGGGCGCGGCGGCGGCGGTGCTCGAGACCGCCGAGGCGGCCCGCGAGCGGGGCCTCGCCCCGATCTGCGAGCTGCTCGGCACGGTGACCGCCAACAGCGCCTTCCACGGCAGCCGCCTCGACGTGGCCCACATCGCCGAGGTGATGGAGCGGCTCGTCTCCGAGGCGGAGGGGCGCTGGGGACTCGACCGCCACGCGCTGGCCCGCGAGCTCGTCTTCGTCTCCCACGAAACCTACACCCCGGCCCGCGGCGGCAGCGCCCAGGCCGAGGTCGAGGCGCTGCGCAAGGTCTTCGGCCCCTCGGCCGACGCCATCGTGGTCGCCAACACGAAGGGCTATACCGGCCACCCGATGGGGGTGGGGATCGAGGACGTGCTGGCGGTCAAGACGCTGGAGACCGGCATCGTGCCGCCGGTGCCGAATCTCAAGGAGGTCGACCCCGACCTCGGGGTGCTCAACTTCTCGCGCGGCGGGCACTACCCGATCCGCTACGCGCTGCGCCTCGGCGCCGGCTTCGGCTCGCAGATCAGCATGAGCCTGCTGCGCTGGGTGCCGACCGCGAGCGGGCAGCGCCACGCCCCCGAGCAGCTCGGCTACACCTACCGGCTCCTCGACCCGGCGCGCTTCCGCCAGTGGCTGGTCCACGCCACCGGCCAACCGCGCCCCGAGCTCGAGATCTCGCACCGGACGCTGCGCGTCACCGATGCCACCGCCGCACGCCTGGGCACCCGCAGCCCGCGCGAGAAGCGCCCGGAGAGCCCGGCAGCGCCAGCGCCTGCCGACGGCGCCCGCACCGCCCCGGCCTCACCGACCTCCGCAGCCCCCGCCCACCCATCCCTCACCCAGCAGTCTTCGTCTTCCCCGGTCGAAGGCAGAGACCAAAGAGTCCAGGTAGGGGAAGGTGGATCGGCTGCCG
>JAHDVN010000375.1 GCA_023384635.1 Thermoanaerobaculia bacterium | reverse complement strand
AGGCGGTCCGCAAGACGCAGAAGGCCCGGCTCGTGAACGCGCCGCGGATCACGGTCTTCAACGGCCAGCGCTCGCACGTCCTGAACATCGCGCAGCGCGCGTACATCCAGGACGTCGAGGTGAGCCAGACGGGCGTGATCCCCGTGCTCAACCCGGTGATCGGCGTGCTCAACACGGGCGCGATCCTCGAGGTCCGCCCGACGGTGAGCCACGACCGGCGCTACGTGACGCTCGAGGTCAAGCCGACGCTCGCCAACGAACTCCCGGCCCGGATCCCGGCCGCCGGGGAGGCCCCGGCCGGCGCCGTCGCGCCGGCCGCACGGATCGCCGCGGCTCGCGCGGAAGGGGAACGGAGCGATGCGCAAGTACCTGACCGAGTTCATCGGCACCTTCTTTCTCGTCTTCACGGTCGCCATGGCGGCCGTGGCCGGCCACGCCGGCGACTTCGCCGGGCTCGCCATCGGCGGGGTGCTGATGGTCATGATCTTCGCCGGCGGCCACATCTCGGGCGGGCACTACAACCCCGCGGTCTCGATGGCGGTCTACCGCCGCGGCGGCCTCGCGGGCCGGGAGATGATCAACTACTGGGTGGCGCAGCTGCTCGGCGGGGCCGTCGCCGCCGCTCTCGCGAGCCAGCTCTTCGGCGTCGCCGCGGCGGCGCCGATGCAGCTCCAGCGCGCCCAGGCGCTCACCGCCGAGTTTCTCTTCACCTTCGCTCTCGCCTACGTGGTGGTGCTCGTGGCCACCGCCAAGGCGACCCAGGGCAACTCGTTCTACGGTCTCGCGATCGGCTTCACCGTGGTGGCCGGCGCCTACGCCGTGGGCAAGGTCTCCGGTGGCGCCTTCAACCCGGCGGTGGCGGGCGGGATCGGCATCCTCGGGGTGCTCGGCTGGGCCGACGTGGTCGGCTACTGGGTCGTGCAGCTCGTCGCCGGGGCGGGGGCCGGCCACCTCTTCCGCTACCTGCACCCGCGCGAGTAGCGCCTCCCCGAGCGGCCCCGGGGCGCCCGGCTCACGGGCGCCCGGGCCGGCGCGCCTTGAGCTCCAGCCAGTCGAGGAAGGTGACCGGCGGGCCCTCGTAGATGTCGATGGCGTGCGCCGCGACGAAGGCGTTGCCGAGGTCGTGCTGCGTGGCCAGCGGCGGCGCGCGCAGCCACTCGAGATCGAAGCCGGCGCGACGCAGCGCGGCGAGGAACGGGCGCTGCGCCTTGACGTTCAGGCAGAACTCGCGGTTCACGTTGGCGATCACCCGCCGCACGCGGGCGCGCTCGGCGCGGTCCGGGATGCGGGCGCGCTGGAAGAGGTCCTTGACGTAGAGCACCCCGCCCGGCCGCAGCACGCGGTGCGCGGCGGCGAGAACCCGCCGCGGATGGTCGGAGTGCACCAGCGACTCGAGGAAGAGGACGGCGTCGAAGGAGGCCTCCGGGTAGTGCGCCTCGAGGCGGTGGAAGTCGCCCAGCGTGACGCGGACGCGTTCCCCGAGGCCGGCGGCCGCCACGCGCCGGTGCGCCTCGGCCGCCTGCGCGGGAGAGATCGTGAGCGCCTCGACCTCCACCCCCCGGTGGCGCGCCAGCCAGAGGGCCGGGCCGGCGACCCCGCACCCGGCGTCGAGGACGCGCCGGCCCGGAGCGAGCTCGGCCTGGTCGGCGACGTGCGCGAGGAGCGCGCCGAGGTCCGCCGTGCGCTGCGACTGGAAGGTGTCGCCGAACGCCGCCAGGTAGCGCTCGTGCCACTCGTCGTAATAGCGCGCCACGCGCGCCGAGCTCCAGGCCGCGGGCCGGTCCCCCTCCCGCCAGCGCCGCAGCCAAGCGGCGAGCCGGCGCGCCGGGCTCCGGAGGGCACAGGGGGCGGGGCGGTCGCGGGGCGGCTGCCTGCCGGCGGCGAACGGCGCGCGGACCATCCCCGGCAGGATAGCGCGGCCGCGGCGGGCCCGCGGCGCGAGGCGGTATGCTCTCGCCCCCATGCGCCGCCCCCTCGCTCTCGGCATCGAGACCTCCTGCGACGACACCGCCTGCGCGCTCGTCGACGCCGACGGCCGGGTGCTCGCCTCGATGGTCTCGAGCCAGCTCGCGGCGCACCGGCCGTACGGCGGGGTGGTGCCGGAGATCGCCTCGCGCGAGCACCTGCGCGCCTGGCCCGAGGTCTCGGCGGCGGCGTTCGCGCGCGCCGGCGCCGGGCTCGCGGAGGTCGACCTGGTGGCGGCGACCAAGGGCCCCGGGCTGATCGGCTCGCTCCTCGTCGGCCTCTCGATCGGCCAGACCACGGCCTGGGCGCGGGGACTGCCGTTCCACGGCGTCCACCACCTCGAGGGGCATCTCTTCTCGCCGTTCCTGCGGCTCGAGGGCGAGGCCGCAGAGCCGGTGCCGGAGCGATTCGTCGGCCTCGTCGTCTCCGGCGGCCACACCTCGCTCTTCGGGGTCGAGGGCGGGCGCGTCGAACCGCTCGCCGAGACGCGCGACGACGCCATCGGCGAGGCGTTCGACAAGCTCGGCAAGCGGCTCGGCCTGCCCTACCCGCAGGGGCCGCGGGTCGACGAGCTGGCCGAGCTCGGCGATCCGGCGGCGGCGCCGCTCTCCGTCGCCGCCCCGGGGCGCGAGCTCTTCTTCTCCTACTCGGGTCTGAAGACGCAGGCGCTCGTGGCGCTGGGGCGGCTGGCCGAGGCGGGCGTGGGCACCGAGGCGGCCGCCGCGGAGGAGCCGCCGCTGCCGCCCCCCGTCCTCGACCTCCTGGCCGGCTTCCGCGCCGCGGCGGTCGGCCAGCTCCTCGACCGCCTGGGGCGGCTCCACCGCCGGGAGCCGGTCCCGCTCCTCGCGGTCTCCGGCGGGGTGGCCGCGAACCGGCTGCTGCGCCGCCGGCTGCCGGAGTGGTGCGCGGAGCGCGGGATCGCGCTGCGCCTGGTGCCGCTCCCGTTCTGCGGCGACAACGCGGCGATGATCGCGTGGGCGGCCCAGCGGCGGCACGCCCTGGGGCAGGCCGACGACCCCCTGGCGGCCGTCGCGGCGAGCCGCCTGGCGCTCTGAGGACGCCGCCGGTGCCGACGCCCGCCGCCGCTCTCCGCTCCTTCCCGGGCCGCCTGGCCGACCTGCTCTGGGCGCCGGTGAACCTCCTCCAGTTCGCCTTCGGCTTCCTCTGGACCGCGCTCTGGATCACCGTGGCGCTGCTCGTCACGCTCCTGACCGGGAGCCGCCGCGCCTCGCTCTGGCTGGCGCGCCGGGTCTGGGCCCGGGGCCTGCTCGCCGCCGGCGGCGCGCGGCTGCGCGTCACGGGGCGGGAGCACCTCGCGGGCCTGCCGGGGGCGCTCCTCGTCGCGAACCACCGCTCCCATCTC
>JAHDVN010000374.1 GCA_023384635.1 Thermoanaerobaculia bacterium | reverse complement strand
CGTGAGCGTCTCCGTCTCGACCACGACCTCGCGCTCGCTCTCCGCCGCGATCGGCTCGATCGGCTCGGCGATCGTCGGGCCGGTGCGCGGCTCGGCGGGCAGCGCGGCGGCGGGGGCCGGCACCACCCCGGCCGCGGGGGCGGTCGCTCCGCTCTCCGCCGCCGGCAGGCCGCCGGATCCGGGGGCCGCCGCCGCCGAAGGCGCGGGAGCGTCGCTCCCGGGGCGCTCCGGGGGCGGGAAGAGCGCCTGCCATCCGAGCAGAACGGCGAGCGAAAGCAGGGCGGCGATGAACAGGCGCCGGTTGTCCAAGGCGGTGAACCTCTCTGGCTCCGGGGTCGCGCGGCCAAGCCGCGCGGCCGCCCTGCCCCCTCAGGGCAGGTCGACCCCCCCAGGGTGGAACGGATGGCACCGCGCCAGGCGCCGGCCCGAGAGCCAGAGCCCGCGCGCGAGCCCGTGCTCGAGCAGCGCCAACCGGGCGTACTCCGAGCAGGTCGGCGTGAACCGGCAGGCCCGCGGCAGAAGCGGCGAGAGCCAGCGCTTGTAGGCGGCGAACAGGGCGGCGAGCAGACGGGTCATGGCGAACGGCGGCGCCGCGCCGCCTCGGCGAGGAGCCTCTCGAGGTCGCGCTGGAACTCGGCGAACGGAACCGCGGCGGCGCCGGGCTTGAAGTGTACGACGAGATCGCAACCGGCGAGCCCCGGACGGCTCCCGGAGCGGCGGAAGACCTCCCGCGTCCAGCGCTTCAGCCGCTGGCGCTCGACCGAGCCGCCGACCCGCCGCGACACGGTGGTGCCGAGCCGCGCCACCGGCCCCTCGCCCGACACGGCGTGGAGGGTGAAGGCGCCGGCGTGGTGCCGGCGCCCCTGCCGGTAGCAGCGGTCGAACTCGACCCGCTGGCGCAGGCGCGCCCGGCGGGGGAAGCGGTCGCCGGAGATCGCGACCGCCGGTGCCGGCATCAGACGGTCAGCCGCTTGCGACCCTTGCGGCGACGCCGGGCGAGGACTTTCTGTCCGTCCCGGGTGCTCATCCGCTTCCGGAAGCCGTGCGTGCGCTTGCGGCGCCGATTGTTCGGCTGGTACGTGCGCTTCACTGCCTACCACCTTTCTTCGCGTCGCGATCCGCCCGCGCATCCCGCGCCGGCGGCATCCAAGTGTCTGGCGGAGAGGGTGGGATTCGAACCCACGGTACCCTCACGGGTACAACGGTTTTCGAGACCGCCCCGATCGACCACTCCGGCACCTCTCCGTGTTCGACTCTCTCAAGGGGAGGGCGCTGCGGCCCACGGCCGGCGGCCTCCCTCCTGCTGACTCTCTGGCGGAGAGGGTGGGATTCGAACCCACGGTAGAGTTTCCCCTACACACGCTTTCCAGGCGTGCACCATCGGCCGCTCGGTCACCTCTCCGCGCTCCACACTTCCTGCCAAAGAGCTCATCCCCGGCGCAGGGCGGCGAAGAACTCCTTCAGCCGCCCTCCGCACTCGGCCTCCCGCACCCCCGGCGTCACCGCCAAGCGGTGGTTGAGCCGCGGGTCCTGCACCAGGTTCCCGAGCGAGCCGCAGTAGCCCGCTTTCGGGTCCCAGGCGCCGAAGACCAGCCGATCGACCCGGCTCGCCACCATCGCCCCGGCGCACATCGCGCACGGCTCCAGGGTCACGAAGACCTCGCAGCCGCTCAAGCGCCAGCTGCCGGCGCGCGCCGCCGCCTCGCGCAGCGCCAACAGCTCGGCGTGCGCGAACGGATCCTGGTCGATCTCCCGGCGGTTGTGGCCGCGCCCCACCACCTCGCCCTCCCGCACGACCACCGCCCCCACCGGAACCTCGCCGATCTTCGCGGCGCGGTCCGCCTCCGCGAGTGCCAGCCCCATCCACCAAGCGTCGTCGTACACCGGCCGGCCCCTGCAGAGCCACCCATTCTAGCCCAGGTCCCGCCGCTCCGGGAAGAGCGCCCCGTCCGCGGGCAGCTTTACACCGGCGCGGCGCGACCGCTACCATGCCGGCCGGCGGCAGGGGCGGGCGGAGGGCTCGGGTCCTGTGCATCGGCCGGCTCCGAACCTCGTCAGGCCCGGAAGGGAGCAGCGATAAGGTCCCTCAGCCGAGTGCCGCAGATCGGCCGGAGCCCTCCACCGGCCCCTGCCGCCACCGGACGACCCCCATGGCCTACCAGGTTCTCGCCCGCAAGTGGCGCCCGCAGGATTTCTCCACCCTGATCGGCCAGAAGCCGGTGGTCACCGCCCTGCGCAATGCGCTGGCCGAGGGCCGCATCGCCCACGCCTACCTCTTCGCCGGCATCCGCGGCGTGGGCAAGACGAGCGTGGCGCGGGTCTTCGCCAAGGCCCTCAACTGCGAGCAGGGGCCCGCCGGGGGGCCGTGCAACGCCTGCCGCCCGTGCCAGGAGATCACCGCCGGCAGCGACCTCGACGTGCTCGAGATCGACGCCGCCACCTACTCGAAGGTCGAGCAGATCCGCGACCTGACCGAGAGCCTGCGCTACGGGCCGGCCCGCGACCGCTACAAGGTCGTCGTCCTCGACGAGGTCCACCGCCTCTCCCGGCAGGCGTTCGACGCGCTGCTCAAGATCGTCGAGGAGCCGCCGCCCCGGCTCATCTTCATCTTCGCCACCACCGAGATCGACGCCGTCCCGGCGACCATCCTCTCGCGCTGCCAGGAGTTCCACTTCCGCCGCGTCTCGGCGCAGGAGGTGGCCGAGCACCTGGCGGCGATCTGCGCCGCCGAGGGGATCGCCGCCAGCCCCGCGGCGCTGCGCCTCATCGCCCGCGCCGGCGAGGGGAGCGTGCGCGACGCCGTGGCGCTGCTCGACCAGCTCGCCACCTTCGGCGCCGGCGCGATCGAAGACGAGGAGGCGGCGCGGCTGCTCGGCGGCCTCGACACCGCGCTCTTCCACGACCTGCTCGGAGCGATCGTCGCCGGCCGCGCGGCCGACGTGCTCGGCGCCGCGGGGCGCGTCACCGACGAGGGGTGGGATCCCCGGCAGGTCTACGCTCACTTCCTCGCCTACGTGCGCGACGCGCTCCGGCTCGCGCTCGGCACCGCGCCCGAACAGGTCGACCTGCCGCTCGAGGAGGCGCAGCGGCTCGCGGCCCTCGCCGCCGGGGCCGGCTACGAGAACCTCCTGCGCCTGCTCCACCTGCTCCTCCAGGGGGAGGCCGCGGTGCGCCGCGCCGAGGCCGGGACGCTCGCTTGCGAGGTGACCTGGCTGCGCGCCGCCGAGCTGCCGAAGCTCGTGCGCCTCGAGGAGCTCCTCGCCGGGCCCGACCCCTCCGGCCCGGCGACGCCGCCCGACCGCCCACGCCCCCCACCCCCCCCCCCCCC
>JAHDVN010000373.1 GCA_023384635.1 Thermoanaerobaculia bacterium | reverse complement strand
CGGCGAGGCGAAGGAGGCGGCGGCGGGGTTCCTGCGCTCGATCGTCACCCCGAAGGACCGCGCCTTCGCGGTCGGCTTCTCCGACCGCCCGCGCCTCCTCGCCCCGCCCACCCCCGATGCCGGCGCGGTGATCGCCGCCTTCGACGAGCTGCCGGCGGCCGGCTGGACGGCGCTCCACGACGCCGTGGTCTTCAGCCTCCACTACTTCCGCGGCATCGCCGGGCGCAAGGCGCTCGTGCTGCTCTCCGACGGCGACGACACCGGCAGCGCCGTCGCCTTCCGCGACGCGCTCGAGTACGCGCGGCGCAGCGGCGTCGTGGTCTACACCGTCGGCCTCGACATCTCGCGCGGCTCGGTGGCGATGCGCGGCAAGCTCCGGGAGCTGGCCGACGAGACGGGCGGCCGGGCGTTCTTCATCGCCAAGGCGAGCGAGCTCGCCACTGTCTACCGGGAGATCGACCGCGAGCTGCGCAGCCAGTACCTGCTCGCCTTCTCGCCCGCGCCCGCCGCCGGCGAGGAGGGGTACCGGCAGGTCGAGGTGAAGGTGCGCGACGGCCGTTTGAAGGTCCGCGCCGCCCGCGGCTACTATCCCTGAGCCATGCGACGCCCCCGGACCGCCCCGCTCCCCCTGCGCCCCCTGCTGCTGGCGGCCGCCCTGCTGCCCGGCCTCGCCCTGCCGGCCGCGGGCGCGGAGTTCTCGTTCTCGCGCTTCAACCGCAGCTACCAGGACCTGGTCTCCGAGGCCCCGCCCTACCAGGCCGGCGGCCTCGTGCTGCGCCTGCGCTCGCCGAGCCAGACGCTGATCCTGCAGAGCCACCTGCTCGCGCTCGAGCCGGCCGGCGACGGCACCTGGAAGGCCGAGCTGATCGCCTCGTTCCTCGGCAAGGGGCGGCTCGTCGCCGACCTCGACCTCGGCGGCGCCACGCAGCGCCTCGAGGACGAGCTCGTCGTCCCCCGGCAGCAGATCGAGCTGCCGGCGCGGGTGCGCATCGAACGGAAGCCCGACGGCTACCGCTTCGAGGCACTGGAGCTTCCGGCGAGCCTCCCGGTCGAGATCCGCAGCCAGCTCGGCAACGGCCTGCTGGCGCTCTGCGAGACCGCCTCGCTCCTCTCGCTCGGCGGCTTCGACTGCGCCGCCCTCGAGCGCCGCCTCCAGCGCGTCGACGTCCCCCTCCCGCCACCCGGCCCCGGCGCCGAGCTCTTCCTCCCCCTCGCCGACCTCACCGCCGAGGAGCGCACCGCCTTCGACGCGTTCCTGGCGACGGGGAAGTAGACCGCCGCACCGAGAATCCGGGCGCCCCCGAGAGGCCGAGAGGTGCCCGAGAGGTGCCATGCGATTTGTGACAGATCCACGGGCCGAATGGCGTCCGTGTTGGCATGCCCCGCCGACTCCGCTACGTTCCCCCCGGGGGTGCCCTCGTCGAGGTCACCTGCCGCACCCTCCAGGCCCGCTTCCTCCTGCGGCCTTCGCCCCTGCTTTGCGAGATCACCCTCGGCATCCTCGGCCGTGCCCAGCGGCTCTCCGGGGTGGCCATCCACGCCTTCGTCTTCCTCGCCAACCACTACCACCTGCTGGTCTCGGCAGCCGACGCCGCCGAGCTTGCGAAGTTCGTCGGCTACCTCAACTCCAACCTCGCCCGCGAGGTCGGCCGCCTCCACGCTTGGAAGGAGAAGGTCTGGGGCCGGCGGTACCAGGCGATCCTCGTGAGCGACGAGGAGGAGGCCCAGATCGAGCGGCTCCTCTACCTCGCCCGGCAGGGCTGCAAGGAGGGGCTGGTCGCCGATCCTCTGGATTGGCCCGGGGCCACGAGTTGGCAGGCGATGTTGGATGGCCAGGTCCTCGAGGGGACTTGGTTCGACCGCACGGCGGAGTGCACCGCGCAGAGGAAGGGTATGGAGTTCGGCGCGCGGGACTTCGCGAGCCCCGAGGCCGTGGTTCTCACGCCACTACCGGCCTGGGCGCATCTGTCCGAAGAATCGCGGCGGACGCAGATGCGCGCGCTGCTCGATCTGGCCCGCGCCGAGGCCCAGACGATCCAGATCGAGACCGGCCGCGAGCCGGCCGGGCGAGAGGCGGTGGCGCGCCAGGATCCCCACGGATCGCCGCCGCGGAGCCAGAGGAGCCCGGCGCCGCTCGTCCACGCGGCGAGTCGCGAGGTGCGGAGGGCCTACCGGGAGGCCTTCCGGATCTTCACCGCCGCCTACCGAAGAGCGGCCAAGGCTCTGCAGGAAGGACTCGGCACCGCGCGCTTCCCGGAGGGCTGTTTCCCACCACCCGGGCCTTTCCTCCGGCCCGCAACGGCCTGAGCTCACCCTCCCCTTTCAATCCGGCAGGCGTTCGGCGGGGCCGAGGTGTGTCTGCGGGCGTTCGGCCAGGATCGCGGAGGGTGGATCGGTGCCCCGAGAGCCCGACACGGGCAGTTCCCGCCTTCTGGTCCGCGTCCCCGAGAAGCGGCAACCGCCTCGTTCAGCTCCGCACGGGCTCACTCGGGCGAGGCGGCCCGAGCACCGGCGAAGACCGCACACAAATCGCGTGGCACCCCTTAGCGTGTCTCACCAAGTCGAGTGGCACCTCTTGGCGTGTCTCAGCAAATCGCCTGGCACTCTGCAGCAGCACTCTGCAGCAGCTCGGAAGGTGCTCGGAAGGTGCCAGGCGATTTGCGGCAGTTCCTGGCGCCGGGGACGCGCCACCTACCCCGCCCGCGTGCCGCCCTGGGTGGCGAGGCCTTCGCGGGCGGCGGCCTCGACGATCTCGCGGTGGAGCGGCAGGCCGAGCAGGAAGTGGTGGCGGTCGGCGGGGGCGAGGTAGGAGGTCTGCTCCAGGAGCTGCTCGTAGGCGCGCTGGAGCCAGGGCTGCGGGTCGATCTCGGGCTCGCCGTGGGCGCGGCGCCAGGCGGCGGCGCGGTAGAGGTGGAGGTCGAACGGCTCGTCGGCCGGGCGACGCGGGCCGAAGCGCGCCAGCTGCTCCTCGAGCTCGCGCGCGAGGCGCCGCACGTCGGTTGCCGAGCCGGTCGCGAGCGCCGCCTCGAGCAGCGCCGTGAGGTCGCGGGCGAAGGCGATCTCCTGGCCCGCGACGCGGTGGATGCGGGCCGCCTCGGTCAGGTGCCGCTCCGCGTCCGCCGGGCGGCGGCGCGCCAGGTGGAGCCGCCCGAGCAGCTGCTCGGCGTCGGCGAGCGACGGGCCCTCCGGCAAGAGCGAGAGGTCGAAGTGCGCCTTGCGCGCTTCGCGCTCCGCCTCGACGAGCTGCCCGAGCTGGAGGTGGTTCTCCGCCACCGCGAGCCGCGCGATCGCCTCCCCCGCGCGGTCGTCGCGCCCCGCGCGCAGGGCGAGCGCGCGGC
>JAHDVN010000372.1 GCA_023384635.1 Thermoanaerobaculia bacterium | reverse complement strand
CCGCGGAGCTCGAGGAGAGCGCCCGGAGCGTCTCCGAGACGGCCCGCCGGGTGGAGAAGGCGCACCGGCTCATGGCCCTGCCGACGCCTCCGCTGCCAACGACCCCGGCGCCCGCGGAGGACGTCGGTTCGATCTACGGCGCCGTCGCGAGGCGCGGGCGCCAGCTGGCGGGGGAGGTCTCGGCCGGTCTGGCGCGGCTCGAGAGCATGCTCGACGACGTCGAGCGCCTCGACCGCCAGCGCCCCCCCTGGCTGGCCACCGTGCCGAGCATCTCCCCGCTTGGCGTCGCCGAGTCGGTGCTCGTCGCCGGTTTCGGCCCGCGCCGCAATCCCTACACGCAGGAGCTCGACTTCCACGTCGGCCTCGACCTCGCGGCCCCGCTCGGCACGCCGGTGCTGGCGCCGGCCGACGGCCGCGTCCTCTTCGCCGGCGTCTTCGACCGCCAGGAAGGGGACTGGTGGCGCCTGGGCCGGGTGGTGGCGATTCGCCACGGCGAGCGCTACCTGACGATCTTCGGACACTGCGACGCTCTGCGGGTGAGCCGGGGAGCGGCGGTCCGTCGCGGCCAGGAGATCGCCACCGTCGGCAAGAGCGGCTGGTCCACGACGGTGCACCTGCACTACGAGGTGCGGGAAGGGGTGGGGCGTGTCGCCCGGGCCGTCGATCCCCGGCTGCACATCCTCGACGCCTCCTGGAACGACGAGGAGAGCCTCTTCGAGGAGGCGGCGCGCCCGGGGGCGCGCGAGGGGGCGCCCCTGCCCCGGGCCCTGCGCTGATCTCCCGCGCCGGCCGCGTCTATAATCCACGCCAGTGGAACGCAGAGACAACCGGCGCTTCGCGCGCCGCCTGACGGTCAAGTTCTGCCGTCAGGGGACGGCGCAGGCCTACCAGGGCTTCACGACGAACATCTCGTTCGGCGGCCTCTTCCTCGGCACGAACGTGGCACTCGAGCGGGGGGAGCGCCTGCGCCTCGAGATCGCCGACCGGGAGAAGGGCTTCGTCATCGAGGGCCAGGTGGTACGGCTCGATCGCGTGCCGCTCTCCCTGCGCCAAGTCCGCCAGCAGGGGGTCGGCGTGCGGTTTCTCACCCCGGTGGAGCTGGTCGCGGATCTCTTCCCGACCCGCGCCGTCCCGACCGCCGCAGGCGCCGCCGAGGCGGCGCGGCCCGACCCCGGGCCCGAGGCGGCGCAGGAGGTCGAGATCGAACCGGACGGGCGGGTGCGGGTGACGATCCGCACCCTCGAGGAGCTGCGCCGGATCGTCGAGCAGGACCTGGCCTACGGCGGTCTGTTCGTCGCCACGGCGCGTCCGCTGCCGGTCGACGGCGAGTGCACGCTGGAGCTCCACGTGCCGCTCCGGGACTTCCGGCCGGTGCAGTCGCGAGCCCGGGTCGTCCAGAGCTCCTCCGATGAGGGCGGGGCCCCCGGCCGGCCGTCCGGGATGGGCCTGGTTCTGGAGGACGCGGCCGCCGTGATGCTCGCCCTGCAGTCGGCCCTCGCCCGCTTCTGACTCCGGACCGCCTCCGGGCGGTGTGAGATAATCCGCGGCGGCCGCGCGGCCGCGTGGTCCCACCCGAATCCGGAGGAGCTGCTTCGATGCCCTATAGCCCGATGCTCGTCAGGCCGATGCGGGAGGAGCTCACCTCCGCCGGCTTCGAAGAGTTGACCACCGCCGAGGAGGTCGAGCGCTTCATGGCCGACCGCGGCGGCAGCGCGCTCGTGGTCGTGAACTCCGTCTGCGGCTGCGCCGCCGGGATGGCCCGCCCGGGGGTGCGCCTCGCGCTCCAGGACGGGCCGCGCCCCGACCGGCTGGCCACGGTCTTCGCCGGCCAGGATCTGGAGGCGACGGCCCGCATGCGTTCCCATTTCCCGGACCTGCCGCCCTCCTCGCCGTCGATGGCCCTCTTCCGCGACGGTGAGCTCGTCTACTTCCTGCCGCGCCACAAGATCGAGGGGCGGGATGCGCTCGCGGTGGCCCGGGACCTCGCCGAGGCGTTCACCCGGCACTGTGCCGCTGCGGGAACCTGAGCCGGCCGTGGGCACCTTCCACCGCGGCAAGGGGCCGCTCCACGGCCTCACCGTGGTCGTCGACACCGACGGCCCCGAGCTCTACATCGGCCGTTGCGACGACGTGGTCGAGGCGGGCGTGCTGCTCCAGGATGCCGACCTGCACCGCGACGAGGCAGGTGCCTCGGGCAAGGAGGAGTTCGTGGCCCGCGCCGCGCGCGTCGGCCACTGGCCGCGGATCGGCGAGATCCTGGTGCCGCGGGAGCGGGTGGCGTCGATCCGCCTGCTCGCGGAGGTCTGAGCGGCCGTGGATCCGGGACGTCTCTTCCTCGCCCTCGGCGGCGTCTGGTGCGCCGCCTCGATCCTCAAGGGGGCGTTCGGAGCCCATCTGCTCGCGGCCCGGCTGGATGCGCGGGGGCTCGAGCTCTGGGAGCTGGCGGCCCGCTACGGTTTCTACGCCGGCCTCGGCCTCGCCGTCATCGGTCTCGCGGCGGGGCGGGGGAGCACCGGTGGTCTCCAACTCGCCGGCGGTCTCCTCGCCGCCGGCAGCGTTCTCTTCAGCGGCTCGCTCGCCTGCATGGCGATGGGCGGGCCGCGCTGGCTGGGCGCCGCGACGCCGCTGGGCGGCAGCTCGATGATCGCTGGCTTCCTCGTCCTCGCCTGGACGGTCTGGCGGCACTGATCCCCCCTCGCCCACGGCGCCGCCGGCACGACCGGCCCGCCCGAGGGGAGAAGGAGCTTCACTCATGCTCAACGGCATCGTCCCCGTCCCGCCGCCGGTCAACGAACCGGTGCGCTCCTACGCTCCGGGCTCGCCGGAGAAGGCCTCGCTCAAGGCGCGGCTCGCCCGGATGCTCGGCGAAACGCTCGACATTCCGCTCCTCATCGGCGGCCGGGAGGTGCGCACCGGGCGCACCGGCACGGTGGTCTGCCCGCACGACCACCGCCACGTGCTGGCCACCTACCACCAGGCCGGCGAGGCGGAGGTGGAGCAGGCGGTCGCGGCTGCCCGCAACGCCTGGCGGGAGTGGTCCGAGTGGCCGTGGGAGGCGCGCGCCGCGGTCTTCCTGAAGGCCGCAGACCTGCTCGCCGGGCCGTGGCGCGACACCCTCAATGCCGCGACCATGCTCAACCAGTCGAAGACGGTCTACCAGGCCGAGATCGACTCGGCGGCCGAGCTCGTCGACTTCTGGCGCCTCAATCCGTACTACATGCAGCAGATCTACCGCGACCAGCCGCTCTCGGTGCGCGGCCTCTGGAACTACGTCGACTACCGGCCGCTCGAGGGGTTCGTCTTCGCGGTGACGCCGTTCAACTTCACCTCGATCGCCGGCAACC
>JAHDVN010000004.1 GCA_023384635.1 Thermoanaerobaculia bacterium | reverse complement strand
GAGGCAGCGTTCGGAGCCTACGACGAAAACGACCTCACCAAACACGGGGTCCGCATCAGCGGCACCGCCGACACTTACAGCCTCGGCTCGGGCAGCCTCTTCGCCGGATCCTGGGACCTCGACGGCATCACCCTCACACGCCTCCTCGGCACCTACGCCCGCGCCGGCAGCGCCAACTGGCGTCCCCTGATCTGGTGGCGCGACGCGACCACCTACAACGAGGCCACGCTCGCCAGCACCGGCGCGTTCGACGTCGGTCTCACCAGCCCTAACCCGAACATGTACCTGCTCGTCGGTGCCAGGGTCACAGCCTCCATCGACCCCAGCGTCAGCGACTACCTCGAGCTATACAACCTGCGGGCGCTCGGACAAGGCGTCACCGCCGAAGACGCAAGCGGAGGCCTCTACGGCGGCACAATCCTACGCGACCTCCTCACCCTCACCCCCGACCTCGCCGCCGGCATCATCGAAGACGGAACCGACTTCCTCATCCAAAACATCACCCGCGACCAACGATCCAGCGTCCTCTCCGCCATCGAAGAAGTCGCCGGCTACTACAGCCGCGAATGGGGCGTCTGGGAAAACCGCCGCTTCCACTGGCGCACCCCCAACCTCGACGAGCCCCAATGGATCGCCACCCTCCCCCAACTCTCCGGGCTCAACCTCCGCGGCAGCGCCGACGGAATCGCCGCCACCACCTACCTCCTCTACACCAACGCCGCCAACAACAACACCCCCACAGAAGCCAGCGCAGCCACCACCGACCAACGCAACCCATGGGTCAAAACCGGCGCCACCCGCGACGCCGCCATCGCCGCCAGCTTCCCCATGACCCCCGCCAGCGCCGCCCAACTCGCCGCGAAGATCGCCAACACCGAACACCGCTGGCCCGCCATCACCGGCACCATCACCATCCCCGCCGACACCCCGATCACGCACGCCCAACACGGCAAACGCCCCGCCTGGCAGATCCGCGCCGGAGAAAACATCCGGATCCCCGACCTCCCCGCCACAGACGTCCACGCGGCCGGCCGCGACGGCGAAACGTTCTTCCACATCGTCACCTGCGACACGAGCCTCGCCGACAACACCGTCACGCTCGAGCTCGAAGGGCAAACCAGACGCGGCGACGTCCTCCTCGCCCGCCTCGCCGCCGCAACCAGAGTCGTCACCGGCTAGAGCCCCACCCCCAGACAGGGGCGGCCCCGCCATCACCCCCGGGGCCGCCCCAAACCAACCCGACACCGGGAGACAAACCCATGCCCAAACCGCCGCAGCCGACGCCAACCCGGAGGCGGCCTCGGGCACCCTAGCCACCCTGATAGCCGCCGCAGTCGCGGCCATCGCAACCCCCGCCCCCCAATCACCCCAGGAGGTGAACACCATCATGCCGGCAACAGCCGAAAGACCCGCCAAACCCGGCGAGGCGATCCTCGCCACGCTCGCGAAACGCCGCGGCTGCGTCGAGGCCCCCATCGGATCAAACAACGGCCCATGCGTCCGGGAGGCGCAACGCTTCACCTACCTGCGCGTCCCCAGCCCCGGTGAGAAAGGGTGGGAATGGTGCGTCGCGGAATGGCAACGCGCCGTCGCCGTCACATTCGGGCACCCCTACCCGGAGCGCACCGCCTCCGTCTACATCCTCGACCGCCACGCCCGCAGGCTCGGGCTCACGATCCCGCTCGCGCAGGCCCGGCCCGGCGACGCCGCCCTCTTCACCGGCGGCACACACATCACCACGTTCGTCACGATCGACCGCAAGCACGACACGTTCGTCGGCCGTGGCGGCAACCAGACCCATAGGGTCATGGACACCGACTACAGCCTCTCCCGCGTCGCCACCGTCATCAGCGCCGCCCGCGTCGCCGACCTGCTCAAGTGGCAGCCGCCGCCGACGCGGCCGCGGAAGCTCTGGGAGGTCGTTCGCGGCGAAGACGACCGCGCCCACGTCGTCTGGGTGGGCGGCGACCGCGACCGGGCTATCGCGATCCTGCGGCGGCAGCTCGAGCGGGGCCGACGCGTCGTCACCGTCCGCCGGAGGCGCCGCCCGTGAACAACATCGACCTGTGGAGAGGAGAAATCACGCACACCGTCATCGAGCACGAACGGCGACTCAACGGCATCAACGGGCACGTCGACGCGCTCCGCCGCACCGTCTGGCGCTGGTCAGGCGGGCTAGCCGTCCTCCTCCTCGTCGCGAACGTGCTCCTCGCCTTCCTAATCACCCGACTCTAAGGAGACACCATGACCCCGTTCCTCAAAGACCTCGCCGAGCGCTCCACCTGGACGTTCGTCCAGGCCGCCGCCGCCAGCCTCGTCATCACCGGCCTCACCCGGGACGCGTGGCTCATCGCCGCCGTCGCCGGAGGCCTCGCCGCGATCAAGGCGATCGGACTCGCCGCCGGGTCGAAACTCGGCCCGCCGCCCCCCCGAGAGTAACCGTCCGCCGATCAACTACCATCACAACGGTCATGCTCGCCGGGCTCGCCGCAGCCGCAGCGGCGGCAGCACTCGCCGCCTCCCCCGGCTACATCGTGAACGCCCCACTCACCGCCGCCGCCGGTGTCGAGACCCGCTGCTACACCGCCTGGCCGTACGGCACCGCCTACACCGGCTGGTACGGACCTGCCGCCGCCACCGGCCCCGTCGCCGTGATCGGCCTCCACCCCCGCGTCTGCCACGCGCTCCGCCGCGCCATCTACGGGCCCCGCCGCGTCGGCGGCTACCAGCCGATCGCGCTCCACACGTTCGCCCACGAGGTCGCCCACCATCTGGGCGCAACCCATGAGAGCAGCCCGGACGCGGACAAACTCGGGTGCCGGATCCTGCCCGGGCTGATGCGGCGGCTCGAGATCCCCCGCCGGTTCAGCCGCAACGTGATGCGCGAACTCGAGCCGCGCCCCTGCTAGACGCGGACAGCCATCCGTCCGGCATCGACGACCACCCCGTCGAATCCTGGCGGCTCCACCAACTCCTACGCATCGGCATCCCCCCAGAGGACGCCGAACACCTCGCCCGCCGCAGCGACATCGACTGGCACCGGCTCGACCGGCTCATCCGGTCAGGCTGCCCCATCGACACCGCCATCCGCATCATCGCCTAAACCGGCCCGTGCCCCGGCGGCTGACCCTCTTCCGCCCGCCGGGGCGGGCCGGGGTGACGGGGCGGCTGCAGCCCGGAGCGAGCGCTCAGAATCCTGATTCAGAACGGGAGGGCTTCGAGCTCGACCGCGGTGAAGTACCGCGAGTGCGTCACCTCGAGCGTCTCCCGCGAGTCGGCGCCGATCAAGACAATCTCGAAATTGAGGTGATCTGCCCTGTCCCGGTACTCCCGCTCAAGCACGGCGTATTCCTCGATCGCTTGCTGTACGTCCTCGCCGAACTCGCGGGCCTCGACAAGCTGGCCCTTCCGAACGTTGTACAGGATCAAGAAGTGATTCAGCGGCATTGCTTCCCTTCCCCGCACGCTATGGGCTCTGATCGGCGAAGTAGTGCCTCACCTGCTCCCTGAGCGTATCGAATCGCGCCTCGGCTGCGCTGTCAAGCGCGGTTCCTTCGTCCTCCGCCGCGAGCCGATCGGCGCCGAGACGGAAGTACTCCCGTAGATCGGCCGGGCCCTGGCCCTCCTTGAGGCCGTACCCGAAGGCGAGGTCCAGGCGCTCGACTGCTTCGGCCCAGGCGTGCTGATTCCTCGTTCGCAGCTGAACCTCGATCAGTCGCCCGTCTCGACGCTCGATGATATGGATTCCCCGGTACCCGTCAGGCTTCGGGGAAGCGATGTAGTCGGTCGCTTTCGCGCGGTCGCCCCACTGGCGGTGGATATGCTCGACCGCGCTGGACACGTCCTCGAGACTGGCCAGCACGGCGCGGCAGCCGCCGATGTCCTCCATCTGCGAGAGCCGCATCTTCGGGTAGCGCACCAGCTTGTCGATGATCCGCTCAAGCCGCTTGAACCGCTGACCGGGACGCGCCGTCTCGTCGCGCAGCGCTGTCCGAAGCATCGAGCGGACGCCCATCGTGACCTTCCGAAGCGGGTACTCATGCATCGCCCGGTACGCGGAGATGGTGGCGAGTGCGTGGAGGACTTCTGTTTCGAGTCGGCGTTTGTCTTCGATCCAGCCTCGGATGAGATCCCCGGCCCTGTCCGCGGAGGAGTTCGAGACGGACGGCAAGCGCCGCCGGCTCACCGGCTAGGCGGGGCGAGCCGCTCGTCGATCGACTGGAGCAGCCGAACGACAGCGGCCAGCCCCGCGAACGGGGCGGCCGCCACAAACCCGGCGCCGAACCCGGAAACCAGCGCCACCCACCCGCGCGGCCCATCGTCGCCGTAATGGCCAACCGCCCAGCCGGTCGCGATCCCCGTCGCGATCCCGGCCACGAACGCGGCCAGCCACAGAAGCGTGATCACACCCTCAAACCGGGTTGGCGGCCGCGGCGGAGTCTCCTGATCACGACTCGCGGGCGAGCTAGCCAACCAGCCGGGCCTTGATGTCGAACTCGAGCAGGTTCCCGCTCCCGAAGTCGCCGTGAAGGCAGCGCGCTATCAGCCGGATCGTGCTCGTATCGGCCGGGATCGCCTCCTCCCAGTAGAAGAGACTGTCTGTCTCGGCGTGGCTTGCGATGTCAGAGAGGTCGCCCGACCCGTCGTTGTACTGCGTTCCGTCGGCGACGAGCTCGGCAAGGTAGGAGAAGTTGCAGGGCTCGTCGCTGTCGTTGCGGATGGTGACCCCTACCCCGGTGAGGCCCTCGTCGATGGCGACCCCGTTGACCTGTACCCTCACGCCCTCCTTCGTCTGCGACTTGCCATCCGCCCGCAGCACAAGCGAGGAACCCCCGGCGGCCTCCCCGTCCGCCGCCGCGTCAGCCTCGGGCACCGTCACGGTTACGGATTGCGTCTCGGTCACGGTCGCGGCGTCGACGGTCGTCACGGTCACGGTCACAGTCTCGGCCTCGGTCACGGTGGTTGCGGTCTCCTGCGAGGCGGAGCAGCCGGCGAGAACCGCGACGACGGCGGCTGCGGCAGCGAGCGTTCTCACCGGGTCACCCTTCCGCGCAGGATGTTCGCTCGCGGGGCCGGGCCGCTCTATCTTCGCGCCGTGACTCGATTGTGCTCTTGTCATCGGGGGCTCGGTGACTGTAGACACCGGATCCTGCGGCTTGTTACCTACAACGTGACGGAGTCCGTGTCAAGAGGGGCGAGGTGACGAGTCAGGAGCGAGCAGTGCTGGTCGAGGAACTCGTGGCTGCCGTGGTGGCTATCTTCGACCTTGAGCGGCGGGTCGCTGCCCTCGAGGCTCAGCTGACCCCAGAATCGCCTCCTCCAGGCGGCGAACTCGCTGACGTAATTCCTCTAGCTCCATGGCGGGAGCGCGGGAGCTAGCGGAGCGATCCGGCTCCGGCACCTCGATCCCGAGCACCGCGGCGAGCCCGATGCGGTTCTCCTCGTTCGGGTGCTCCCGGTCTTTCTCCCACTTGATCACCGTTCCACGGTCGACCCGCACCGCTGCGGCGAGCGCCACCTGCGTCAAGCCTTTCTCCCGGCGCGCCGCCCTGATCTGTTGCCCAAGTGTCGCCACGTGGCGTAAGTCTGCGCTACCTGCGAGGAGATCGCTAGTGGCGTCCCCTTGACAACGTGGCGCCACGTAGCGTAAGATGCGCCACGTGGCGACACATCTCCGAGACCCGAGCACACTCCCCCTACCGGAACGGATCAAGTGGGCGCGCCGGGCGATGGGGCTTTCGCACGACCGGCTCGCCGAGCGCCTCGGCACCTCGCGCTTCACCGTGATCAAGTGGGAGAAAGGGCTCCACCGCCCCGGGGCTGACTACCTGCGACGGCTGCGAGACGTCACCGGCCAGCCCGACTTGTTCCCCGAGGAAGACGATGATGAGGAGTCGGGGTGACCGTCCTGCGCGAAGACGTGCAACGCCTGATGGGCGACCTGCTCATGGAGATCGGCCGCAATCTCGCCAAGCAGAGTGATGAGGCTGACCGCAGCGACCACACGTGGGCCCGATGACCGGCCGCGACCTCGCTTCCGAGATCGCCGTGTTCCTCGCCGACCGGGGTGAGGCGACCGCTGCTGAGGTAGCGGCCGGCGTCCGTGCCCGCCGCTGCGACGTCCTCGACGCGCTGAGCCGCGACGGCCGCTTCTACGGCCCGTACACGGGCTCGGCCCGGCGCAGGCTCTACCAGCTCACCCTACCCGCCGCGGCGCCCTACACGGGGCCGGGACCGGCCGGGAACGGTGCCTCCCCGGCGTCGCAGTGTCAGCGGTTGCTCGCGGTGCTGTCGGACGGGCGGGCGCATCGCAGCCTTGACCTGTACCGGATGGGCCTCGGCGTCGTACACAGCCGCGTCGCGGACCTGCGAGCCCGCGGCCACGAGATCGCCTGCTGGCTCGAGGTGACCGGCCGCGGCGACCGCGTCTACCTGTACCGGCTGGAGAAGCGGCCTTGACCGGCCGGGAGCTCAGGTTGCGCCGCCGGATCGACGAGCTCGTCGATCGCGCCGAGCGGGCCGAGGATGCGGTCGCGCTGCTGCGGGCGTCGCTCGCGGAGCCGCCCGCACGCGAGCGGCCCAGGTTCCGCACGTGCCGGTGGTGCGGCGCCCCCTGCTACGGGCGCGTCTGCCAACTGCACCGGGACGTCGAGCAGATCGAGGCGGCGCTCTTGCGTCGCCGGCCGGAGTCGACCGCGCCCGCCAGCCTCCACATGGGGTGAGGCGCTGGCGGGCGCAGGAAGGAGGCGAGTTTACATGCGCTACCTGATCGAACTGGACATCGAGACCGCTGACGACGCGGGGCGGGAGGACGCTGACTACCTGATCCTCTGCCTCCGGGAATGGCTGGACGACCGCCCGGACGCCGGGCTCCTCGACGCCCGCGTCCGGGAGGCGCGGCCGGAAGAGGGGATCTACGCATGACCGGGCAGGCACTCACCACGACGGGCGGGCAGCTCGCCGCCCCCACCCGCGGCCCGGGCCGGCCGCTCGGGCTCCGCGCGGAGCCGACACTCCGCCTCGCGCTCGGCTACCGCGACGAGGCGAAGCGCGGCGCCCCCGTCAAGACCGACTACTTCCTGGCGAAGGAAGGAACGGACGGGGCACACCACGCCGCCGCCGAAAAGTTCCGCCAGGTGTTCGGGGAGAAGCCGAAGTCGATCGAGATCCGCCTCCCCGGCGAGCTCGCCCAGGCGCTCGACATCCGCCACAAGGCGTGGGCCGGAGGCGGCGACGAAGACGGCGGCGTCCTCCGCGCGATCGGCCGCACGAACTTCGCGGCGGCCGGCACGCTCGGCGGCCCCGACGTCCTCACCGTCTGGCACCCCGACGGCAACGTCACCGAACTCGACATCACCGGCACCGACGACCCCGCCGCCCAGACGCTCGGGGTGGAGCTGTACACGACATTCAGGTTCCACATCCCGGCGGTGCTCGGAGCCGCCGGCTACGCCGAGATCACGTCGAAGGGCGTGAAGACCACCGACAACCTGTACGCGAGGCTCGCGGAGCTGTACGGGATGCTCGGCTCCCGCGTCTCGTTCGCTGTCCAGCCGCGGCTGGTGCTGAGGAAGGCGACCGGCCGCCCGCTCGTCCTGGATCGGAAGACGGGTGAGGTCAAGCGGATCAAGTCGTCGTTCTACGCGCTCGACCTGTACGTGCCCGAGTCGTTGGAGGAGATGCTGGAGCGGCTGCAGGAGCGGCGGGAGCTGATGTACGGGGGCCGGGCGCCCGCGGAGCTGATGTACGGGCCCGCGGCGGCCGACCCGGCCGTGAACGGCGCGGGCCGCGACACCCCCGACCTCGACGCTCAGCCCGAGGCTGAGACTGAGGTCGAGCCCGAGGTGGGGGTCGATGCGGGGGAGGGGCCGATCGAGCCTGACAGCTACGAGGAGCCCGACGACCCTGCGGACGACCCGGAGCCCGAGCCCGACGAGCAGCTCCGTGAAGCCCAGGCGGCCGGGCTCGTCGAGCTGGCCGGCAAGCACGCGGGCTCCACGATCGCCCAGGCCGCCCAGGACGACCCCGGCTACATCACCTGGCTCGCCAAGAAGGCGAACCCGACGTCGCAGCGCGGCCGGGAGATCCAGGCGGCCGCCCGAGCCTACGCCGCCGTGTACCTGACGGGGGCCGAGCAGTGACCGCGGTCGAGCTGACCGGCCAGGTCGAGAGCTTCGAGCAGATCAGGTCGAAGGTGAAGCTCACCCGGAACGCGAAGGGCGACGCGCAGTGGGAGATCACGGTCGTCGTCGGCGACGACGTCGACGCGCTCAACGAGGCCCGCCGGGTCGCGGTCGCGCAGTGGCGCGAGCTCGAGAGCGACCTCGGCGTCGGGAGGGCCGCCGCATGACCCGCATCCTGTGCGTGGCGGATCTGCATCTCGGCGCGTCGCCGGGGCTGGGCCGGGCACCGTACGGGCCGGAGTCGAGGCTCGCTGATCAGGAGCGGGCGTGGCTGGCCGTGTGCGAGCTCGCCGTCAACGAGCGGGTCGAGCTGGTGCTGTTCGCGGGGGACGCGTTCCACCGCCCGCGGCCGACACCGTCGGAGATCCTCGCATTCCGCGCAGGGCTCGACCTGCTCTCCCGTTACGGCATCGAGGTCATCGCCGTGGACGGCAATCACGACGTCGCCTCCCCCGACCTGCCGAGCGCCCTCTCGATCTTCGATGGGCTGATCCTGTCGCGCACGCCCGATGTGATCGCATGGAAACCCGAGGATGGTCCGAGCTCGGCACCTGCCGAGCTTTCGGTGGCGACGTTGCCTTGGGCGCCGCCCGCCCGGCTCGTCGCAGACCGCGGCGGCGGCGACCGCGACGACATCCACCGTGACGCCGCCGAGGTGCTCCTCGACGTCGCCCGGCTCCTGCGCGCGCAGTGCCCGCCCGGCACACCGGCTGTCCTCATGGGTCACTGGTCCGTGTCCGGGGCGTCGCTGCCGGCCGGGATGCTCGCGGATGATCTGCGCGAGGTCGTGCTTCCGCTCGCTGATCTCGAGGCGATGGGGTGGGATGCGATGGTGTTCGGGCATCTGCACCGGCCGCAGGGGCTGGGGGCGGGGCTCGCGTGCTACACGGGCAGCCCGGCCGTGGTCGATTGGGGTGAGGCTGAGGTTCCGCACGGCGTGTGGATCCTCGACCTCGACGGCTCAGGTGCGCGGGAGTTCCGCCTCGTCGAGATCCCCGACCGGCCGTTCGTGACGCTGCCGCTCAGCGCGCACGAGATCGAGACCGACTACGACCTGCCGCCCGAGATCGACGGGGCGGTCGTGCGGGTCAGGTACACGGCGACCCGTGAGCAGGCCGCGGCGATCAGCGACGCGGCGCTCGCCCGCGCCCTGTACGACGCTGGGGCGTGGCGGGTGTCCGTGCAGCCGACGATTCTGCGGGAGGAGCGCGCCCGCGTGGGCGGGCTCGACGACACGATCAGTGCCGACGCCGCGCTCGACCTGTGGCTCGACACGCAGGACATCCCCGGCGGGCTGCGCGCCCAGGTGCGCGCCGCCGCTCAGACCTACCTCGAGGAGGTGGCGGCATGAACCCGCTGAGGCTACGCGCGCGCCAGTTCCGCTCCTGGGGCGACGTCGACCTCGAGCTGCCGGCCGGCGTGTGCGCGATCGTCGGCGCGAACGGGGCCGGCAAGTCGAGCCTGCTCACCATGATCGAGATCGCCCTGTTCGGGGCGGAATCCCGCTCACTCGCCCCCTACCTCACCGTGGGGGCGGCGGACACGGAGATGATGGTCGAGCTCGAGCTCGAGCACCGCGGCGACGTGTACCGGGTCAGGCGCTCCTACTCCGCCCGCGGGCGCGGCCAGGCGAAAGTTGACCTGGAGCGCCGGGAGGGGCACGAGGTCTACGCGCCTCTGACGCGGGAGTCGGCGGCGGAGACGCAGGCGCTGATCGAGCAGACGCTTGGTCTGAGCCGGAGCACGTTTCGTGCATCGGCGTTCCTCGCGCAGGGGGACGGGGCCTGCTTCGCCGAAGCCGCCCCCAGCCGCCGGAAGGAGATCCTCGCGGACATCCTCGGCCTCGCCGAGTGGGACACCCGCCGCGACCGGGTCAGGGCCGACCGCCGGCAGGTCGAGGACGAGACGCAGCGGCTCACCGCCCGCATCGAGACCGCCGAGACGGAGGTCGCCGCAGCCGGCGACGCCGGCGGCGAACGCGACATCGCGCAGGCGCTGCTCGACCACACGCGCGGGCAGATCCAGAGCTTGGAGCAGGCGCTCGCCGACGCGGAACGCCAGCTCGGGGACGCGCAGCGGGCCCGGGAGCAGATCGCCCAGGCGGTGCAGCGGGTCCGCCAGCACGCCGACGAGGTCGCCCGACACGACACCCGGCTTGGCAGGCTCACCGACGAGGACGCCGCTATTCAGGAGGAGATCGCCGGCCGGGAGGCGCTCACGAACCTCGCCGCCCGCGTCCCGGAGCTCGAGGCACGCCTCGCCGAGCTCGAGGCGCAGGCGGCCGGGCACGCGGAGTACGCACGGGAGCGCGCCCGCGTCGAGCGGGCAGTCGCTGACGCCCGCGCGAGCCGCGAACAGGCTCACCATCTCGCCGACCGGCTGGCCGAGCGCGCCCGTGACTTCGACGCGCAGGCGGCCGAGAAGGAGGCCGGCGGCGCCTCTACCTGCCAGACGTGCGGGCAGCATGTCCGCGGGGAGTCTCTCGCCCGGGCGGTCGCCGAGCTGCGCCGCCAGGCCGAGACCGCGGAAGCGGAAGCCGTCGACCACCGGTGGATAGCCGCGCTCGCCGACAAGACGATCGCGAAAGGGGAGGCTCTGCTCGGGCAGCCCGCCCCGCCCGCGCCCGAGCCCGCCGACCCGGTACGCGACGAGCTCGCCCGCGGCCGCGAGGCCCAGGTCGCACTCGCCGCCCTCGACGCCCGCGCCCACAGGCTCGACCAGATCGGCCTGGAGATCGAGGAGGCGACCCTCGCCGCGGGCCTCGCCCGGATGGCGCAGGCGGACGCGCAGGCCGCGCTCGACGAGCTCACCGCCCACGCCACCGGGCCGCAGGAGGACGAGCTGGAGGCGGAGACGCAGCGGCTGCGCTCCCAGCTTGCCGCGGCGCGCACCGCCGCCGACGGGCACGCCCGCACGGTCGCCCGCTGCGACGAACGCCTCGACCGCCTCACCCGCCTCCACGCCCAGCTCACCGAGGACAGGGCGGAACACGCCCGCCACGCACACCGGTTGGAGATCCTCCGCCAGCTCGACCGGGCGTTCAGCCGCGACGGGATCCCCGCGTTGATCCTGGAGAACGCGGCGGTCCCGCAGATCGAAGCTGAGGCGTGCCGGATCCTCACCGAGCTCGGCACCCCCTACCAGGTCGAGCTCCGAACCCAGCGCGCCCTCAAGGGCTCGGACGGGGTCAAGGACGTCCTCGACATCGTCGTCACCGACGCCGGGGCGGAGCGCGACTACGCGACCTACTCGGGCGGCGAACGCACCCGCCTGAACCTCGCGCTGCGGATCGCGCTCGCCCGGCTCCTCGCCCACCGCCGCGGCGCCGACGTCCGCATGCTCGCCCTGGACGAGCCCGACGCGCTCGACGAGGAAGGCATGGCCCGGCTCGTCACCGTCCTCCACAGCCTCACCGGCGACTTCGACACCGTCCTCCTGGTCTCACATCACCCGTCCCTGATCGACGCGGTCGACCAGGTCATCACGATTGAACGCGACGCGGACGGGCTGAGCCGCGTCGCCGGCACACGAGAGGAGGTGGCGGCGTGACCAGCGACGCCGCAGCCTCGATCGGACTCGTCCTCGCAGCACAGCGCCTCGCCGAAGCCCTCGTCTGCGGATTCGCCGACTGCCACACCGAGGGGCGGCCGCTCACCGAGCTGCAACGCAAGGACATCACCGCCGCCGCCCTCCTCGCGTTCGACGGGCTCCACGCCGAGCTCGACGCGCACGTCCTCCTCGAGCAGCGGCTGGCCGCCACGCTCCGCCCCCGCCGCCGCGACCCGGTCATCCCCTCGGACGTCGACCCCGACCTGCCCTACACCGCCGCCGACGACCGGCTGATGGACGCGCTCGGCAACGAGGACGCCTACCGATGACCTGGACACCCTACGCCGTCACCGCCGCCGCAGCCCTCGCCACCTGGGCGGCCGCGACCGTGATCGCAGACCGCATCAGACTCCGCCGGCTCCGCCGGATCCTGCGCCAATGGGAGCCCCACTCCCAACAACGCGGCGGCGTGCGCAACACGGCGAAACGGGCGATGCCGCAAGGCGGGCCAACCTTCCTCCCCGCCGGTGAGCCGCGCAGCGCCGCCACGCGCGCGGCAGGTGAACCCGTGCGCCGCCGCACCCCCTACTCATGGAGCAACGACCTCGACCTATTCGCCACCCTCACCCTCGACGAGATCCGCCGACTCCCCGAAACCACGGAACCCACCCGGTGACCGACCGGCCCCGGCTGATCGACACGCGCGGGCTCATGGCCGAGCTCGGCGTACGCCGCGCCACCGCCGAAACGATCATGCGGCGGCTCCCTACCGTCCGGGTAGGCCGCCGCGTCTACGTCCACCGCGCCGACGTCGAAACCTACCTCGAGCAGAACACACGCCGCCCCGGGGAAGTGTGGACGTGAGCCCCGCCACTCGCGAGCGGAGGGCCGCGTAATCTCCCCGTCCGCGTACATCACCGTCCGGGAGCGCGCCGGCGGGCGCCGCTACGTCGTCCGCTACCGGCTCGGCGGACGCGCCACCCCGCTCATCCACGCCGGCTCGTTCCACACCATGCGAGACGCGCGCGCGAGACGCGACCTCGTCGCCGCCGAGATCGCCGCAGGCCGCGACCCCCGGACGCTCCTCGACCAGCTCGCAGCCGCCGACCGCGGCGGCCGCACCCTCCGCGACCTGGCCGAACGGTGGGCCGCCGGCCGCGTCGACTTGGCCGACGAGACCCGCAAGAACATCCGCTCCCACCTGCGGCGGATCCTCCCCACGCTCGGGCACATGGCGCCCGCGGACATCACCGCCGCCGACGTGCAGACGCTCGTCGCCACACTCGTCGCCGACCTGAAGCCGGCCAGTGTCCGCAGGTACGTCACCACACTCAGGCAGATCCTCGACGCGGCCGGGGCCGACCCGAACCCGGCGCGCACGGTCAGGCTCCCCCGGATCGTGACGGAAGAGCCGCAGCCGCCCACCGGCCGGCAGCTCCTCGCGATCCTCGACCACGTCCCCGCCCGCTACCGGCTCCCGCTGATCCTGCTCGAGCAGACCGGGATCAGGGTCGGGGAGGCGTGCTCCCTCACCTGGGGCGACGTCGACCTCGCCGAGCAGAGGCTACGGCTGCGGGCGGCCAGAACGAAGACCCGGCGGGCGCGGTGGGTGCAGATGCCCGGCTGGGTCGCCGACGCTGTCGCCGACACGTGCCCCCCGGACGACCGGGCGGCCGAGCGGCCCGTGTTCCCTGGCTTGACCGGTGACGTGGCGAAGAACGCGATGGCGAGGGCGTGCCGGGCGGCGGGGATCCCCGTGTTCTCCCCGCATGATCTGAGGCACCGGCGCGGGTCGCTGTGGCATGGGCAGGGGGTGCCGGCGAAGGAACTCGCGGCGCGGCTCGGGCACGCCCGCGCGTCGATGAGCCTCGACGTGTACGCGCACGTGATGCCGATCGACGAGGTGTCCGTGGAGGCGTTGCGCGCTGCCCTGGTGAGGTCCCGGTGAGGTACGGAGAGCCGCTATGACGGCGAAATGCCTGCATATGGGCTCGGCGGCGGTTCCCGGCGCGGAAACGCGTGGGGGTCGCAGCCATGCGCTAGCCCGCATTCCTCCATTGCCGTGGCTGCCGTTGCTGCCGTGGTTTCGCGTGGTGGTGAGGTCCCGGTGAGGTACCGCTACCGCCCGTGGCCGGCGTGGGCTGCGACGCTTCTGCTCGCCGCGTTCCTGGCCGCCGTAGCGGTGGCGGCCGCCCTGTACGGGGACGCCCCGTGACCGGCTACGACCGCCGCCAGCTCGCCCGGGCGGAGCGGCTGCTCGTCGACGCGTTGAAAGAAGTGCGGTGGGCGCCGACGTTCGACGACGAGCGTGAGGTGGCGCTGCGCTGCTGGTGGGGAAGCGAGCTTGCCCGGGAGGCACAGCAGATCCTCGACCGTGCCGACAAGCGGATCCGCCGGCGGAGGGGGAAGTTGTGAGATACGCGATCTACTTCGACACGTCCAGCAACTTCCACCCGTACGAGTGCGACAGGGCGGCGGGCGGCTGCGTGCAACTCACCCCGAACCTGGAGGCCATGTGATGCCCGACCCGACCACGCTGACAGTCACCAAGGCCGACGTTGACGACGACGGCTGGTACACCCCGTCCCGCGACATCGTGTCCGACGGGCGCATCGTGTTCGCCCCGGACGTCGGGGGTGTCCGGGTGCGCGGCAGCGTCCATGCGCGACTCGGGATCGACGCCGCCGGGGGGATCGAGGCCGGCGACGGGATCGACGCCGGCAAGTGGATCGAGGCCGGCGAGTGGATCAAGGCTGGCGGGCGGATCGAGGCCGGCGGGTGGATCGACGCCGGCGGGCGGATCGAGGCCGGCGGGTGGATCGACGCCGGCGGGCGGATCGAGGCCGGCGAGTGGATCAAGGCTGGCGGGGGGATCGAGGCCGGCGCGTGGATCAGGGCCGGCGGGGGGATCGAGGCCGGCTGGGGGATCAGGGCCGGCGGGGGGATCAAGGCCGGCGGGGGGATCACGGCCGGCGAGGGGATCGAGGCCGGCTACGGGATCAAGGCCGATCTGTCGATCCGCTGCCGATCCACCCTCACCGCGGGGGAACGGATCTTCGCCGGGATCTGCACATGGAAGACACCCGCCCCGGGCGAGATGCTGATCGAGTGCGGCCAGCTCGCGGGCGGCGACGTCTGCTACGGGACGCTCGTCGAGACCGGGCTGCCCGAGCCCACCGCCACCGCCACCCCGAACCTGGAGGCCATGTGAGAACCCTGCTCGCGACCCTCACCATCGCCGCCGCCCTCACCCTCACCGGCGCGGCGCAGGCGGCCGACTACCCGAAAGTCAAGAAGGGCTGCCACACAGCCTGGTGCGAGAAAGTCCGAACCACCGTCAAAATCTCGAAGCGGATCGACCGGGCGCTCACCCGCTACGGGTCACCGATGGCCGGACACGGGCTCGCGATCACCCGGGCGGTCAGGCGCGAGGGCCGCAACCCGTTCCTCATCCTCGCCATCTCAGGGGCGGAGTCCAGCTTCGCCAAGCAGGCGTGCGCCGGCACGTTCGTGACGACCGGGCTCGGCCAGTGCTGGCGGGCGTGGCAGCGGATCGAGCTGTGCGGCAAGTGGATCCACGGGCCGAACTACGTCACCTCCTGGGCGCGCGGGCTCGGCCTCACCGCGAGGCTGATCCGCTGCCGCCTGCCGAACGCCGACACGGTGTACGACCTTCACGGGTACTGCGTGGCGTGCCCGACGTGGGCGTCGGACATCGAGCGGATCGCCCGCCAGTGGTTCCGTTCCGGCCCCGGCGTCCGCTGGCGGCACGCGCTCGAGGCGGTCGGGAGATGACCGGCTACAAGGTGTTGACGCACGACTGCCGCCCGCCGATCCAAGGCGGCGAACCCATCTGGGACGGGGTGACTGTCCCCTACGAGCTGCCGGCCGTGGAGCTGGACACGTCCGACGTCGTGTGCGGGGCGGGCTGGAACTACGCGGCCACGCTGGCCGACGCGATCCGGACCGCCGGGCTGTGGCCCGACGGCCGCCCCGCACGCCTACTCGCCGTGGAGCCCGGCACAGACGCCATCCGCCGCGGCGACAAGTGCCGCTCGTCACGGCTGACGATCGTCTCGGAACGCGGGGGCGAGGAACTCGGGGAGGCCCTGCGTGACCTGGCCGACCGCTGGGAGTTCGCCGCCGAGCATTCGGGGCGGATGGTCGAGTCGCAACTCGCCTGGTATGAGGCGCTCGGACGGCCCGAACGCGACGAGGCCCGGGTGGAGGCGGGGCTGCGGGAGGCTCTGGACGTCCGGGGGCTGAACTGGCGGCTAGAGCGGCACCGGGCCGCCTGGGCCGCCTGGGCCGCCTGGGACATCTGGGCCGCCTGGGCCGCCTGGGACGCCTGGGCCGCCTGGGACGCCGGGGCCGCCGGGGCCGCCTGGGACGCCGGGGCTGCCTGGGACGCCCGGGCCGCCCTCACCGTCGAATACGCCGCCCTCACCGGCGCCATCGACCACGACCCCGACCTCCTCACCGCCGGCATCCGTGACGCCTACCGCCACGGCCTCGCCGTCGCCGTCCCCACCGGCCCCGACACGCTCGGCTGGGCGATCGAGGCGGTCGGGAGATGAGGTACACGCGTGTCGGCCGCAACGTCCTCGTGACGCACACGCGCCGCCCGTGGTCGTCTCTTGGCAAGGAGTACAGGCGGCGGAAGCGGCGGCTCGCTCACGCCGCCCGCCGGAAAGCCCGCCCGTGACCCGCGGCCCCGTCTACTGGCACGACTACGCCGTCCTCAACGAGGGCATGGACTGCACCTGCCCCGAACCGTGCGAAGCCATGCAGTACGCCCACCGGCGCGCCGCCACCGACCCCGGCCAACCCGACACCAACCAGCTCGAGATCCCCGACCCCGACCGGCCGCCACGCGGGCAGATCGGCCCCGCCGAACCATGGCCGGAGGACTTCTTCTGATGCGGGTCGAGCTGGGCGCCACCGTGATCCTCACCGACGCCAGCCCCGCCCTCTGGCACATCCCACACCCCGACGACCGCAGCGCCGTCCACGCGCAGGCGCTCTGCCGCATCACCGGCCTCACCTACATCTACAGCGGCATCATCCGCACCCGCCGCTGCTGCCCCATCTGCCTCCAACGCGGACCCGCCCACCTCGCAGCCAACGACGACGAGGCCGAAGACGACGGGCAACCCGCCCCCCGCCGCGGCCGCCCGAAAGGCAAGCACCGGCGCGTCACAGACCTGCAGCTCCGCGCACTCCACCGCGCCTACACCGAACAAGGGCTCTCCTGCCGGCAACTCGGCGAGCTCGTCTACCAGAAACTCGGGTACAAGAACGCCCGCTCATGCGGGAATGTCCTGGGCATCTACTTCCGGGAGGCCGGGCTCCCCCTCCGCGACCGAATCGAAGCCGTTGTCGCAGCCTCAACCAGGCACGGGCTCGCCCCGAAACACGGGCCCCGCCCCGGCTACGGCACCTACAGGCGCCGCGTCCTCCACGGCCAGCCCGACCAGCCGCCCTGCGCCGCCCACGTCCGCGGCCGCCCCTGCCAACACCGCGCCATGCACGGATCCAGCTACTGCCACTCCCACGACCCCGCCCTCCAGGCCAGCCGCAACGAGCACCTCGCCCGCGCCCGCGCCCGCAGACCCCTCGTCCCGTGGGCCGACGTTCACGCCCGCCTCGCCGCCTGGCTCGCCACCGAACCCCACCCCGCCACCACACTCAGCCAAGCCACCGGCGTCCCCCACGCCACCTGCTGCCGGCTCCTCAACGGCCGCCAACAACACGTCACCCGCCGGCTCGCCCACCGGCTCACCTCCCCGCTCGAGCTCGAGGAGGCCGCATGACCGTCCTCGACGCGGCCCGCGCTGGCGTCACCATCCACGCCCACGGGCTCCCCGGAGACGAAACGTGACTCAACTCGTCGTGGCCCCGGATGCCTTCCTCTCCACGCACGATCGCGCGGTGGTCACGAGGCTAGTCGAGCCGTTCGCACGCGGCGACCGGATGGACATTCTCGTCATCGACGGAGAGCCCCCGTCGAAGGCGAGACCACGATTCACCTCGAAGGGAAAGCCCTACACGCCCAGCGCTACCGTCGCTGGCGAAAAGCGGCTGGCGGAGCGGCTGGCAAACGTCAGAACGTATCGCGGGAACGTCGTCGTCGGCTGCGTATTCCACCGGTCAACGCGCCAGCGGGTAGACATCGACAATCTCCTGAAAGCCGTCCTCGACGCCTCGACCCGCGCCCATGTCTGGGAGGACGACTCGCAGGTTACAGCGCTGGCCGCGACCATCGAGCACGATCCCGATCGTCCTCGAATCGTGGTCTGCTTCGCCCCGCACGTCTGCTCGCTGACCAGGGGCGAGGACGCCATGGTCAGATGTGAGGCGTGCGGAACACTCTTCTTCCCGGGTGGGCAGCGACGCCAGCAGGCGCGCTGGTGCTCTCGCGAATGTCGGGCACGCCTCGCGGTCCCGGTGTCCTGCCCCGCCTGCGGGAAGTTCTTCCGCCGCCGCAGCGGCAACCACAGATTCTGCTCGAACGCCTGCCGTGGTGTAGGCCGCAGCGCTGCCGCGGCCGAGACGCGGGCGCTAACGCGAACCTGCAAGCAAGGCCACGAATTGAGCGCCGAGAACGTCTACGTGCTGCCTAATGGCCGGCAGCGGTGCCGGCGGTGCCAGGCGGCCGCGACGCGAGCCTACCGACGCTCCGGGAGGATCTGATGCCACGAGCTCAACACCACGAAGGAGGCGATATGACCCGCACCATCACCCTCGACCCACGAACAGCCATCGACCTCGCCAGCCGGCCACTCGGCGAACCCGTCGACCTCGCCGACGTCATCGACCACGCCGTCATCGTCCAGAAAACCTACGCCCGCCCGCTCGACAAACACGGGTCCCCCGACCCGCTCGAGCAGACGATCACGCTCCGCATCCACGACGAAGACCCGGAGGAGGAGAGCTAGCAGCGATGGCCTGGGTACGCCTCGACGACCACATCGACGAACACCCGAAGATCGCCGCCGCCGGGCCGCTCGGCCTCGCGCTCTTCGTCACATCGCTCGCATACGCCAACCGGAACCTGACGGACGGATTCGTCCCCCAGAGCGTCGCCACAAGGCTCGTCGCGTGGCAGGCCCCCTGGGGGACACTCGCCGTCACAACCGGCATGGAAGGCGAGGACGTGACGAGCGAGCCCGTGATCGAGTCGCTCGTCAGCCTAGGTCTCTGGCGTCGCGTCAAGGGCGGCTACCGCATCCACGACTTCGGCGACTTTCAGCCCTCGAAAGCCCAGGTCCTCGCCGAACGCGAGGCGGCCCGTAAACGAATGAGAAAACACCGTAATAGCAGGGGTTCTCCTGAACATCCGCCGAACTTCGCCGGAACTTCGCCCGAAGTTCAAGAATGTTCGCCCGAAGTTCGCGGACCCCGTACCCGTACCCAAGACTCCTCAGGATCTACTGACGTAGATCCATCGTCGTCGGAGCGCGCAAGCGCGCAAGAACACGACGACGACTTCGAAGGAACCGAACCACCCGACCCCCCCGCAGACCTCGCCCACGCCCTCGACAACCTCAACCCCACCCCCAACCAACGAGCCCGCTGGCTCCTCGCAGCCAGCACCGAACCAGACCGCACCCGAGCCTGCCTCACCGCCGCCACCCGAGCCCAGAAACCCGCCGCCTACCTCGACCAGCTCATCCGCAAAGGCGACTGGCCCACCCCACAGACCAGCCGCCCCAGACCAGACGACCCGCCCCCGACGCCGGAGCAGAAACGCGCCGCCCTCCTCCGAAGCCTCCAGGTCTGGGTCACCTGCCCCGAAGCCCTCGAATACCCCGAACCAGCCATCCGCGACGAACTCGACCGCAAAGCACGCCGCGCCGACACCACCCTCACCCCCGCCGAAGAACACGACCTCCTCACAGCATGGGCCGCCGCCCAACCCGCCCACCCCGTCACCGCAGGAGACACCCCATGACCGGCACCTACGCCACCTTCGATCTCCCACCCGCCCCGAAACTCACCCCCGACCAGGGAAAGGAGCGGGACAGAGAGTGGGCGCAGAAAACAGCCGGGAGACGCCGCAGACAACGAGCCCGCCTCCGCCGCCACGCCGGCACCCTCCACGCGCTCACCGGACACACCATCACCGACATCCGCGTCGAGATCCGCGACGGCTGGTACCCGGAAGCGGTCGCGATCCTCACCCTCGACGACGGCGCCCAGGTCGAGATCACCGGCCGCGCCAGCGGCTACGAAGTCGACGACACAGCCCCCCACCTCCGCAGACGACGATGACCCGCCTCCTCTGGAACGTCGCCACCGCCCTCACCCGCGAACTCATCCTCTGGCCCTACCGCAGGAACCGCCGATGACCTGGAACGACCTCAGCCCCACCCTCCGCCACCTCGCAGCCAACACCCTCACCCCCCGCCAACTCACAATCCTCAAGCTCCGCGAAGACGGCATGACCATCAACGCCATCGCCCTCCACCTCGACGTCAGCACCAGCACCATCCGAACCACCATCACCGAATCCCGACGCAAACTCGAACGCGAACTCAGACGCCAACACCACACATGACACACCTCCGACACACCACCCGCCAACCACTCCCCGAACTCGACCGAAACATCCTCCCCCGCTGGCTCGAACGCATCAACCGCGACCGCACCCACGCCACCATCAGAGCCCAAGCCGTCCACGAACACGGCCGCTCCCGACCCATCACCGCAGACAGCCAACTCGCCGACCTCGAAGCCGACCCCCACGCCGAACTCCGCTGCATCCCCATCATGGGAGCCACCCGCATCCGGGCCGTCATCCCCGGCACCGACCCCCTCGCCGAAACGATCCGCAGAGACAACATCCGACGCCGCCTGCTACCCTCCGAACCGGAGCGAAAAGCGGCGCAGTAGGGATCGCTCACTCGCTCACTCACCCATGCGATAGCTATGCCCCGACCCCCGCAAGGGGGTCTCGTCATTCCATGGCAAAAACACAACCGGCACCGAGGCGCGGCGCTAGCGTCAACGGGCGACAGACCCTGCGCGCGCGGATCGCTCCGGCCCAGCGCAAGAGGTTCCTCGAGCACCTCGCGAAGGGCTGGACTGTGCATGCCTCGTGTGATGCGGCCGGGATCGTGCGCCAGTCGCTCTACAAGGTGCGAGGCCGGGACGAGGCGTTCGCTGACGAGTGGGACAACGCGATCGAGGCTGGCGTCCAGGCGCTCGAGCAGGAGGCGATCCGCCGAGGGGCGTTCGGGGTGGAGCGGCCTGTCTACCAGGGCGGTGAGCTCGTCGGCCACGTGACCGAGTACAGCGACAACCTGCTCACGTTCATGCTCCGGGCCAAGCGGCCGCACCTCTACCGGGAGCGGCACGAGCACAAGCATGAGCACCGCGGAACGGTCGCCCTCCAGCTCGACAGGCTGTCGGACTCCGAGCTCGAGCTGCTCGAGCAGCTCGTCGGGAAGGCCACGTCGTGACCGCGATCGCCGACCTCACTCGTGAGCAGGTCCAGGCCGAGCGGCTGTCGCGGCGGCTGCGTGCGTTCGTCGATGGGGCCTGGCCGATCCTCGAGCCGTCAACGCCGTTCAAGCCGAACTGGCATATCGACGCGATCTGCGACCATCTCGAGGCGGTCACGGCCGGGGAGATCCGCCGCCTCGTGATCAACGTGCCGCCCCGGCACATGAAGAGCCTGTCGGTTGCGGTGTGCTGGCCGTGCTGGACGTGGACGCGCCGGCCGGAGCTGCGCTGGGTGTTCGCGTCCTACGCGCAGAAGCTCTCGACCCGCGACTCGCTGAAGTGCCGGCGGCTGATCGAGTCGCCGTGGTACCAGTCCCGGTGGGGGCACGTCTTTCAGCTGACCGGCGACCAGAACGAGAAGACCCGGTTTGAGAATGACCGCACCGGTTTCCGGGTCGCGACGTCGGTGGGGGGGACAGCGACGGGGGAGGGCGGCGACATCGTCGTCGCGGACGACCCGCACAAGGCGGACGAGGCTGAGTCTGACACGATGCGCGAGTCGGTGCTTGACTGGTGGGACGGCACGATCTCGACCCGCCTCAACGACCCGGACACGGGCGCGTTCGTGGTCGTGATGCAGCGCGTCCACGAGGCCGACCTGGTTGGGCATCTCCTCGACCGGGGCGGCTACGAGGTGCTGTGCCTGCCGGCGGAGTACGAGCCGGCGCACCCGTTTGCGTGGCCGTCCGATCCGCGTTCCGAGCCGGGGGAGCTGCTGTGGCCGGCCCGGATGAACCGGCCCGCGGTCGACGAGCTGAAGGCGACGCTCGGCAGCTACCGGGCGGCAGGGCAGCTGCAGCAGCGTCCGGCGCCGGTCGAGGGCGGGATCCTGAAGCGGGCGTGGTGGCAGTGGTACGGGGGACGCGCCGACGGTAGCGACCGCGGCGACCTGCCGCTCCTCGACGGGGTCGTCCAGTCCTGGGACACCGCGTGGAAGGACAAGCAGACGTCCGATCTCGTTGTCGGCCAGGTGTGGGGATGGCGGGGCGCGCACCGCTACCTCCTCAACGCCGTCGTCGGCCACCTCTCCGAGCCCGAGGTGAAGCGTGAAGTCAGGTCGCTCGCCGGGTGGGTCGCGGAGACGTTCCAGCGGTTCGATCTGCACCCGATCCTGATCCCGAAAACGGATGTGGGGCCGGAGATCATCGCTGATCTGCGCCGGTCGCTGCCCGGGGTGATCGGTGTGACCGCCCGCGGCGACAAGGTGCAGCGGGCGCACGCGGTGTCACCGCAGCTCGAGGCGGGGCAGGTGTGGCTGCCCGGCTGGGATGAGCGGAACGCCCCAGCGTACGCGCAGAGCCTCGTGAACCAGGCGGCCGGGTTCCCGAACGTCGCCCACGACGACGAGGTGGATGCGATGACGCAGGCGCTGATCTGGCTGGCCGAGCATGGGGTCAGCGCGCCGGTGGCTGAGCCTGACCCGCAGCTGAGGCAGCACTCGGCCGGGCTACGAGACAGAGCGTTCTAACCGATGCGTGTCGCCCGCCCCAGGATCCGCCGTGCCGGCGGGGCGGTCACCGCTGCCGCCACCCCCGCCGCGAGACCACCGGCCGAGCTCGGCGCGAGCGGCACGATCAACCTCAGCGGGTTCCTCCAAGGCGAGGAGTACCTCCGTGACCTGCAAGGCCAGCAGGGCCAGGACGTGTACCGTCGGATGCGCCGCTCCGACCCGGCCGTCCGCGAAGCGCTCTGGCACATCTTCGCGCCGATCCTCAACGCCACCTGGGATGTTGAGCCTCCCCCGCACGGCGACGACACCGACATGGAGATCACTGTCGCGCTCCGCCACGCGTACTTCGGCGGCTGGCTCGACCCGAAACGCGGCTTCCGCCAGCACGTCCGCCAGGCGCTCGACCATCTCACCTACGGGCACGCGCTCTTCGAGCCGGTCTGGCACGTCAAAGAAGCCGAGCTCACCCTCGACACCGAGACGGGCCCGACGACGCTGCCTCCCCGCCAGTTCCTCACCTGGCTTCGCTTCGCCCCGCGGCTGCCACGCACCGTGTACCGGTGGAACACCGACGGCGGCGACCTCCTGTCCGTCACGCAGCACGCCTACCGGCCCGACGGCAGCTACAACCAGGTCGAAATCCCCGCCGACCGGCTCCTCGTGTTCGTCAACGAGATGGAGGGCGACGACTGGGCGGGCGTGTCGATCCTCCGGTCCGCGTACAAGCCGTGGTTCATGAAAGAGCTCGTGGAGAAGGTGATGGGCGTGTCGGTGGAGCGGCACGGGGTCGGGATCAACACGGCGTACATGCCCGACCGGTTCCGTGACGATGAGGCGATGGTGACGCGGGTGGAGGAGATGCTCCGTGACGTCGGCTCCGGCGACCGCCCCTACCTCGTGTTCCCGGGGCCGAAGGCGACGGCTGGGCAGGAGGGCCGCGACGGGTTCCTGTTCGAGATCGTCACCCCCGCCTCGAGCCTGCCGGACCTCGTGAAGGTGTGCGAGTACTTCCGCGGCGACATCAAGGGGAACGTGCTCGCCCGCTTCGCCGAGCTCGGCCACGCCAGCGTGGGGGCGCGTGCGACGGGGGACGTCCAGTCGGAGGTGTGGTACGACGCGCTCCATCAGGTCGCCAGCTACATCTGCGACGTGCATAACGGGGACGCGATCCCGCGCTGGGTCAGGGCGAACTACGGGGACCGGGCGGCGTATCCGCGGCTGGTGGCGCAGGACATCGAGTCGCGCAGCCTCGACGAGTTCGCGGGGGCGGTGAGCCGGCTTGTCGTGTCCGGGGCGGCTGTCGCGGACGGGTCTTTGCGCGGGTTTGTGCGTCGCGCGATCGGCGGCCCGGACGAGGACGACCCGGAGGGGGCGTGCGGTGTTGAGCCCGACGATGGGCCGGACGCTGACGTGATCGAGGACGAGGGCTGACGTGGCTGCGGGCAGGCGTGTTCACACAGGGCGTGCGGTGATCGCGGTGCCGCCGGCCGGGGCGCGGCATGTGACCGCGGCCGGGGATCTTCACCGGGCGCTGTGCGGCCGGTCGGTGCCGCAGCATTGGTATCGCGGCGACGCGGGCCTGTTCGGCGGCAAGGGGGACTGCCCCGGCTGCCGCGCCAAGCTCGGCGACCCCGACGCGGAGGGGCGCGGCTGATGCCGGTCGTCGATGGTGTGTTCACGCCGCGGCTGCCGCTGACGCTGGCCGAGCAGCACGTGGACTTCCCGGCCGTGGACGCAACGATCGTCGGTCGCCGCCGCGAGGTCGAGCGGGCGGCGTTGGGGCCGGCCCGCGCGGTCGCCGCCGGCGTGGCCTGGTTCGGGCTGCCGTCGATGGCCTCGGTCGCCCGGCTCGAGGTGGCGCTCGATCTTGGTCTTCGGCGCACCGTGCGGCTCGGGGCCGCCCAGGTGCGCAGGGAGGTTCGGGATCTACGCGCGGCCGCGGCCGCCGAGGCGCGTGAGGTGCCGGACGCGGGCCGCTACCCGGAGCTGGCGCGGCTGGGTTTGGCGGGGATCCTGGAGTTCATCCGTCGCCGCGCCCGTGACGCCGCCCACGCCGTCGCCGCAGCGGCGGCCGCCGCCGCTGCGGCGGGGGACGATGAGACCGTCCGGGTCGCTGTCGCGTTGCAGGCCGCGGCCCGCACCCTGCACAACCAGGTGCTCGAGCTGGTCGGGGAGGCGTTGAATCTGGGGAGGACGGCGGCGGCGCTCGAGATGTCGCGGCCGCCCCAATTCGCGATGCGTTCCGAGCAGCTCGACAAGGGCACCTGCGACCCGTGCATTCGGCTTCACGGCGAGGTCGTCGAGGTCGGCTCCGCCAGCTACTTCGACTACCTGCCGCCGGCCGGCTGCCTCGGCGGCGGACGCTGCAGAGGCTTGGTCGTGTTCGCCGATGGGCCCGAGCAGGTGCGTGGCCCGGAGACGCCGCCCGGCCCGCAGCCTGACCTGGCCCCGATCCCACCGGTCCGCTTCCCCGAGCGGCGCGCAGCCTAAGGAGACACCCGCATGCCAGACACAGATCAGCACGACCCGCGGGTCATCGGCCTGTTCCGTCTCGCCGACGGGGAGCCGACCGGGGACCCGCCACGCACATGGATCCAGGTGATGATCGCCGGCCGGTTCAAGCACCCCCGCTACGGCGACTTCGCGATCACCGTCGATGACCTGCACGCGTACGCGGCCGACATCACCGAGCGGGGCGACCGGATCCCGATCGACTTCGACCACCAGTCCGCCGGCGGGAAGACGGAGGCGGCCGGCTGGTACACCGGGCAGACCCGGGTGGGGCAGGACACGCAGGGCCGGGAGGCGCTTTTCGCGGAGGTCGAGTTCACGCCGGGGGGCGCCGACGCCGTCCGCTCCCGCCGCTACCGGTTCATCAGCCCCGAGTTCTCCCGCACGTTCCGCGACTCCGCCGGCAAGCTGATTCGCAAGCCGAGGATGTGGGCGACCGCGCTGACGAACCGGCCGTTCCTGCCCGACATGGACCCGGTGACGTTGAGCGAGTTCGGTGTCGCCGACCGCATGAGGGCGAACCTGACGATCCCGCTCGCGATGCGGGAGACGCTCGCCGCGAAACTCGGCGTCGACGACCTCGACCTGTTCCGGCTCGCGGAGTGGGCGACCGCGTTCATCAACGACCTCCCAGACAGCTCGTTCCTCCACGTCGAGGCGGGCGGCACGAAAGACGCGGACGGCAAGACGACCCCGCGAAGCCTGCGGCACTTCCCTGTCCGTGACGCCGCCGGCAAGCTCGACCTGCCGCACCTACGAAACGCGCTCGCCCGGATCCCCCAATCGACCCTGCCCGCGCCCGTCAAGGCGCGGCTGCAGGGGAAGGCCCGCCGGCTACTCGCCGGCGACAACCAGAAGACCACCGATCAAGGAGACACCATGAACCCTGAGATCCTGAAGCTGCTCGGCCTCCCCGAGGACGCGACCGACGAGCAGATCACCGCCGCCATCACCCAGCGGGACGAGAAGGTCGCCGAGCTCGACGCGAAGGTGAAGGAGCTGTCCGACAAGCCCGGCCCCGGGGACGTGGACCGGGTGGCGGCGCTCGAGGCGCAGCTGGCCGGGGAGCGGATCCGCCGTTGCGCCACCGAGCGTGACACCGTGCTCGCGCAGGCGGTGCGGGAGGGCAGGATCCTGCCGGCGCAGAAGGGCGCGCTCGTCAAGGCGTTCGGCGGCGACACCCCGAGCGACGACACCGTCACCGGCCTCCGCGAGTTCGTGGCGTTCGCGCCCGCTGACACGGTGCCGATGAGGGCCCGCGGCGGCGACAGCGACCGCCCCGACAACCAGCAGCAGCTCGACGACGCCCGCCGCGACAACACCGTCACCGTCGCCGGCGCCACCTACATCCCCGACGACCGCGGCCTCGAGATCGACCTGCACGCCAGGAAGCTCCTCGCCGACCGCGGCAAGACCAGCCCGACCGCGGACGAGTACATCGCCGCATGCGAGGAGGCCGCGAAGGCCACCGCCTAACCGGCCCCCGAACCCAACCCATCCAGATCAGAAAAGGAGACTCCCAATGGCATACCGTGGGGAGCAGGAAGTCATCACCCTGACGGTCGGGTCGCTCATCGGGGCGCACCTGCCCGTGTTCCTCCCGATCGCGTCTTCGCGCGACCGGGTCGCCGTCCCGGTCGCGTCCGGCAACGAGGACGTGATCGGGCTCACGATCGCGACCGGCGCGAGCGTCGGCAACACCGTCGGTGTCGCAGTCGCCGGGTACGCGAAGGCTGTCGCTGCGGCGTCGCTCGGCGCCGGCTGCCGCGTCGGTGTCGCGTCCACGAACGGGGCGCTCGGCCCCGTCGGCGCGTCCGGCCTCGCCGCGCACGTCGCCTCCGCCGGCGCTGTCGAGCCGAAGTTCCAGGTCGGCCGGGCGTTGGAGGCCGCCGCCGCCGGCGCCATCTTCACCGTCCTCGTCGACCCGCAGCAGATCCTCTAACCCGCGACGACCAGGGGCACCCCGAGGGCCGGCTAGCACCCGGCCCTTTCTCGTGCCAGAAGGAGACTGAACATGGCAACCCAGACCGTCGGGAACGTCCACGTTGACGTTCCCCTCACCAACCTCGCCCGGCTGTATCGGCCGCTCGAGGCGGGCTTCATCGCAGACGAGGTGTGCCCGCGGCTGCCGGTGCAGAAGGAGAGCGACCTGTACTACGTGTTCGACAAGGGCCCGTGGTTCGGTGCCGGTGACGACATCGACCTCGACCTCGTCGCCGACCGGGCTGCGGCGAAGCGCGTCGAGTTCGCCCACTCGACGGAGAAGTACTTCTGCGAGGAGCGGGCGCTCGCGTTCGACGTCTCGGACAGGGAGCGGCGCAACGCCGACTCGCAGCTCCGCCTGGAGGAGAACAAGCAGCGGGGCACGCTCCTGCGGCTGGCGCTGCTCAGGGAGCGGCGGGTGGCCAGGCTGCTTCAGGACACGTCGCAGACCGGTGGGGAGTTGGACGCGGCGATGGACGCCGCCAGCGCCGCCCGGTGGGATGCTGCGGCGACGACGTACGCGAACATCCGCGGCGACATCATCACGGCGAAGCAGCGGGTGCGTGACCGGATCGGGATCAACCCGAACGTGATCGTGATCCCGTTGAAGGCGGCGGAGGGGCTGACCGCGACCGCGTTCTACGGGGACGTCGTCCGCTGGAACGTTCAGAGCGGTGAGCGGCCGAACCTGACCCGGTTCACCGACGACGTGCTGCTCCCGGACAGGCTGTTCGGGCTCAGGGTGATCGTCGCCGGTGCGATCCGCGACACGGCCGCGGAGGGCGGCTCGTTCTCGTCGGAGGAGGTGTGGGGTGAGGTCGCCCGGGTCGCGTACGTGACGGCGGGGCCGGCGATGGAGATCCCGAGCGTGGCGTACACGTTCCAGGCTTCGCAGCCGATGACGCGCCGGTGGCGGGAGGACCCCGCGAAGGTCGACGTGTTCGAGGCTTCTAACGGGGTCATCGACGAGAAGGTCGTCGCGACCGAGGCGTGCGCGACGATCACGAACCTCCTCACCTAGGAGCGGAGCATGAGCGACAGCTACAAGGTGTACGACTCGGCCGGGAAGCTGCTTTCCGGCAGGTCGCCGGTGGACAGGGAGACGGCGGTCAGGGTGCTGCGGGAGGCCGGGGAGTCCGCCGGCCCCGGGCAGGCCCCGTCTCTGGTCAGGGTCGACCGTGAGAAGCCCGGCCCGGGGGAGAACGAGTAGCGGCCCCCGGCGTGGAACGGCCGCGCCGCCGCCCGGAGCCCCAGCGGCGGCGCGGCCCCACCCCCTCATCTGTGATGGCTCGAGAGCGCAGGCGACCTGGGCGCCGGGGCTCCGCCTGCGCCGCCTGCGCTGTCGAGCCCGAAGGGAGCCCCCCCGTATGACTCAGCATGTGTGTCCCCGCTGTCTACCCCGCATGAGGATGCTGACCCGTGTTCGCGCCCCGGGCGGGTACCGTCTGCGCTGCCCCATCCACGGGGTCCTCGACCCCGGCGAGCCGGTAGTGCTGCCCGGGAACCTCGCCTGCCCGAACCGGGCGGAGCGGAGGGCGGCCGCGTGATCGCGGCCTGCCTGATCACGAAGGACTCGGAGGCGACGCTCGAGCGCTGCCTCCAATCGATCCGCCCGCACGTCGACGGCGTCTTCATCTACGACACCGGCTCCAACGACGGGACGGTCGAGCTGGCCGAGCGGCTGAACGAGCTGCCGGACCTGTGGGCGGACCCCGAGACGGGTGAGGTCGGCCCGCTGCGCGAGCGCGACTCAGGGCAGCCGCCGCTCGTCCAGGTACCGCTCGCCCCGGTCACGGTGCAGCGGGGCGAGTGGCGAGACGACTTCGCCTGGGCCAGGGAACAGAGCTTCGCCATGCCCGGCCCCGAATACGACTGGCTGCTCTGGGCCGACGACGACGACGTTGTCGAGGGCGCCGAGCATCTCCGCCGCCTCGCCCACGCCGCCGACCCCGGCACCGACGGGTACGTGCTCCTGTACGACTACGCCCGCGACGAGCAGGGGAACTGCGTCTGCCAGCTGTGGCGGGAGCGGCTGATCCGCCGCGCCTCCGGGTTCCGGTGGCAGGGCACCGTCCACGAGGTCCTCGCCGACCCCGACGGGCGCACCCCCGCGTTCGTGCCCGTCCCACCCGACGTGGCCCGCTACGTCCATCACCGGCCCGACGGCCGCTACACCCCCGACCGGAACCTCCGGCTGCTCCAGGCCGAACATGACGCCGCGGTCGCCGCCGGCGGACGCCCCACACCCCGCTGCCTCGCCTACCTCGGCACCGAGACGATGGCGCAAGGCGACTTCGCCGCGGCTGTCCCGTGGCTCGCCGGGTACCTCGAGCACCCGGACGCACGATGGCCGGACGAGCGCGCCCAGGTCAGGCACAAGCTCGCTACGTGTCTGCGCGCGATCGGGCACATCCACGCGTCGGTGGAGGCGGAGTTTGAGGCGCTCCGCGAGCGCGACGACTGGTCGGAGACGTATGTGGGGTTGGCGGAGGCGTTCGCGATCCTCGGCGAGTGGGGCCGGTGCGAACGGTGGGCCCGCCGGGCGCTCGAGCTCGGGATGCCGCAGACGACGCTGATTCTGAATCCGATGGAGTTCCGGTGGCTGCCGCTGCTCAGGCTGTCGGAGGCGTGCGTGAACACCGGCCGGTTCGAGGAGGCGCAGCGGTGGCTCGACCAGGCCGCCCTGATCACCCCGGGCCATCAGGTCGTTGAGGAGCGCCGGGCCGTGTACGCGCAGGCCCGGCTGGAGGGGGAGATCACCGGCGCCTACATGCTTCTCTACCAGACGCTGGTCCGCTTCGATGAGAACGAGAAGGCGCTCAGGCTGGTTGAGGAGTGCGCCCCGTATGTGATCCAGAACCGGCCGGAGGTCGCGCACGCGAGGGCGGCGCAGCGGGAGAACTGCCGGCACCTGACCGACCCGGGCGAGTACCGGCGCTGGTACGCGGAGGAGCCGAAGGAGTCCATGTTGCCCGACGAGCTCGTGCCGCAGGCGGCCACGATGTTTCACCGGGTCGAGCTGCTCGAGCAGGGGTTGGAGGAGCAGGAGCGGGAGCTGGGCCGCAAGCCGACCGTGCTCGATCTCGGCTGCAACGACTTCTGGCTCGGCGCCTACCTCCTGACTCGCGGCTACCGGGTGGACGGGCTCGAGCTGAACCGCAGCGCCCACACGGCCGCCGTCGAGCGGGCCGGCAGGTTCCGGAACGGGGGGCCGCCCCCGACCGTCGCCCACGGCGACCTCCATGACGCGCCCAGCCTCCTGACCGGCCGCTACGACGCCGTCAGCCTGTTCGAGGTGTTGGAGCACGTCCCCGACCCCGACCGTGCGCTCCGCGTGTGCGAGCGGATGCTGAACCCGGGCGGCCGCGTCTACGTGTCCACCCCCGACGGGGCGTACGAGGCCGGGGACCTGCCCCGCTGGGATGTCGTCGAGCGCAAAGGGCATCTGCGGGCGTGGCCGGCGGTGGAGCTTGCGGAGAGGCTGAATCGCCGCGGCGACGTGAAGGTGATGGATCTGGGGCAGGGGCTGACGGTGGCCGGGTACACGCCCGGCCGGAAGCGAGGCCGCGTCGTGTTCTACGCGGGCGGCTGCTTCGAGCGGTGGGCGCCGAACCAGGCGCACACGACCGGTTTGGGCGGGTCGGAGACGGCGCTCGTGCAGG